>CAZWUB010000034.1:23166-25625 GCA_964637415.1 uncultured Rikenellaceae bacterium | reverse complement strand
CCTTTGGATCTCAGAACCTGGATTATAAACAAACCTATCATACCGGTGCCAATGACGGCAACAGAATCGTTCCATCCCGGAGATGAGAGTTCCACAGCATGTGCTGCAACTGCAACAGGCTCAACCATTGCAGCCTGGGTAAAGGATACCTCATCGGGTAAGCTGTAAAGAATATGCTGAGGTACATTGACAAATTCCGCAAAGGCGCCATGACGCCTGTATTCCTTAGGCGAAACCCCAAGAACCATCCTGTTATCGCTGAGATTGTACAATCCTTTCAGGGTATACCAGTCATCAAGAGGATAAATTGTCGAATCAAAGGTAACCCTGTCGCCTTTCTTCCATTTGCTGATTTTTTTCCCCGTATCTTCAATTATCCCTGCAGCTTCATGTCCCATGATAACCGGAGGGATCCGGCGGCCGGTGCTTCCGTCCATACCATGAACATCGCTTCCGCATATCCCCACAGCCTTTACCCTTATCAGTACTTCATCGTCAGCAACGACAGGATCGGGCCAGTCACGGTAAACAAACCTGTTATATTCCTCAAGGATAAGTGCTTTCATCCATTAATTTAATTATAGATCCCGGAGACCGGTAACCTGAGTTGATTACTTCCTTTCCGGACTCATAAAAAATTCTATGGTTCCCCCATCCAGAATCTCCTGATGAGTAATATATGTCCTGTCAAGTTCCTTACCATTAAGAATTACCTTGCTGATATATTTATTGACAACCGAAGCTTCCGGAGCTTTCACAGTGAAATATTTTCCCGGAGCGACTTCAATTATTGCTTCCTTAACCAATGGAGATCCAAACTGGTATTTCAGTTCGGCAGGGTTAACAGGATAAAAACCGAGAGCACTGAAGACGTACCATGCAGACATCTGTCCGCAATCCTCATTCCCGCATAAGCCGTCGGGTGAATTTGTATACATTGTTGTCTGAATCTCACGGTTCAGCTCCTGTGTCCGCCATGGTCTGCCTGCATAGTTAAAAAGAAAGCTTGTATGATGACCGGGTTCATTGCCATGAGCGTAGGCTCCTATCAATCCTGAAATATCTGATGATGCCTCCTCTCCTTTTACACCTTCCTCAACCTGAAAGAGCTGTTCGAGCTTGTCGGCAAAAGTTTCCTTTCCACCAAGCAGATCAATCAACCCTTCAACATTCTGTGGGACGAGCCAGAGATATTGCCAGGCATTTCCTTCGGTATAATCGCTTCCTTCATGTTTTGAGAAAGCGGGATCGAAAGGTGTTGTCCATTCTCCGTTGCTCAGTTTACCACGCATGAAACCTGTTTCCGGATCAAAATAGTTCCTGAAATTTTCCGAACGTTTTTCGAAATATGCAGCATCCTCAGTCTTACCCAGTTTTTCAGCTGCTGCAGCAACTGACCAGTCATCTATTGCAACTTCAAGAGCTTTTGCAACCGACTGCTGTATCTTATCTGCAGGCATATAACCTATCTTGTCGTGGAATCCCATGCCGTCGCGGTCAAACATTGATGTCACTTTCATGGCTTCAAAAGCCAGTTCGCGGTCGAAATCGCCGATTTCTTTCAGAATGGCTTCGGCAACAGGAGGAATTGCATGATTTCCCACCATACAAAAGGTTTCATTACCTTCAAGTTCCCATACCGGAAGAAGCTTATCCTGACTGTAATGATCAAGCATCGATTTAACCATATCATTTACCCTCGGCGCCTGGAAGATTGTATACAGCGGATGAAGAGCACGGTAAGTATCCCACAATGAAAATACAGTATACCTGTTATAACCATCAGCTTTCAAAACATTGCCTTTGGTTCCCTTGAACTCACCATTCAGGTCGGAAAAGAGAGCCGGGGCGATCATTGTATGATAAAGTGCTGTATAAAAAACTGTTTTCTGATCAGGATCATCTGATGTGATCCGGATCTTCGAAAGTTCCTTTGCCCATGCATCGGAAGCTTCACTTCTTGTTTTATCAAAATCCCATTCCGGTAATGACGAATCTAGATTGGAAATTGCATTTTCAATACTTACAGAAGATATCCCGACTTTAACAAGAACTTCTTTCCCGCTGAGCTTAAAATAACCGAAAGCTTTTTCTTTACCTCCCGCAGTACTTATTTCTGAGGAAGTTACCGGTTCAGAGAACCTGGCTGCAAAGTACACATGCTGATCGGCAGCCCATCCTTTTGATAGTCGTGTACCAGTAATAAGCGATTTTTCAGCAACAGTTAAAGATGTTTGATAAGGAGCGTCCCAGTTGATAGCAAAGCCTAGATTTATAATCAACCCTGGTTCGGCGGTTTCAGGGAAATTATATCTGTGGAAGCCGGCCCTTTCAGTAACAGTGAATTCGGCCTTAATGCCGTTATTCATCTTCACCGAATAATACCCAGGCTCAGCAGACTCATCACTGTGTTTGTATTTCCCCGCATAACGCGCAACAAATTCTGCATTTTTCTCATC
>CAZWUB010000034.1:16218-23066 GCA_964637415.1 uncultured Rikenellaceae bacterium | reverse complement strand
GGACCGGCACATGACACCAGTAAAAGAAAGACTCCGGGGAGTACAGTATATTTTAACATTTCAGAACCTTCCTTCTGTATTATTTCAGAGAGGCATCACAACATAATCTGCCTCATTCAGGAATTCAATACTCTTCTGGCAGCTTGTGAACTGGTCAAAATTATATTTTTCAACTTCCACAATTCCATATTTCATTCCAGATATTTCTTTTGCGGCCCACATAGATTCGAAGTCCATCATACCGCTTGCGCCTATCTCTTCTTTATCCTTGATATGCCAGAGTTCGAATCTGCCCGGATATTTATTGAAATAATCGACAGGATTCTTTCCACCTTCAACGCACCAGTAAAGGTCGAGCTGATACATTACTTTTTCAGGATCGGTATTCTGAAGCATGAAATCGTACATGATAGTATCACCGTGTACAGTGGTGAATTCATTGGCATGATTATGATATCCGAACCGTATTCCCTTAGCGTTGCACATAGCGCCGACTTCATTGAAATAATCGCACCATTTTTTCAGGTTGGCAATGCTTTCATAAGCAGAGCGTCCCATTGAAGGCTGAACTATGAATTTAGCACCGGCAGCCAGGTGAGCGTCGATGGCAGTTTCCCACCATGCCATAGTCTCGGCATAATTTGTTGAATCGGGAAGCGGGCGGCTTGTATGTGAACTGAGGACAAGCATTCCGTTTTTCTCACAAAGTTCTTTGAAAGCAACAGGATCCATTCCATAGAACTTTCCGTCGCGGTATCCTGCAGGCTCAACAAAAGTATAACCCATCTTAGCTACTTTTTCAATAGCAGCCGGGACATCCTTGTTTATTGAATCGCGGATTGAATATAGTTGCAATCCGATGTTCTTCCCTGACTTACAGGAAGTAAACAATGTTGATAAAGAGCCTGTTATGGCAATCATGATCACAATGGCAATTAAGTTTCTTTTTTTCATCTCTCTCGCATTTAAAATTTTCAGAAATATACAAATTAATTTTTTCCCGGCCCGCCTCCATGGCATTCAATAATCCCGGATAAAACGAGAATAGATAGGGAACAACCTGAGCCGCGTAGCGGCGTCCTGTTTGTAGGTTATTTCTATTCTTTTTTTGGATTTGTGCTCTGTATTTGATATTATTGGATTTTTAACAATAAATACATTATCATGAATACATCACGAAGATCTTTTATTAAAAGTTCCATATTTGCCGGAACCGGCATTATAATAAGCCCCGCCTTTGCTTGTAAGGGTTCATCAGGGAATTTTCTCAGTGACATTGGGATCTGCACAAATATTTCAAACTGGAAGATCCTTGAAACCGGAGGCTATTCCTATGTTGAAGAAGCTGTACAAAGCTTCCTCGTCCCCCTTGAGGATGAAACCGTATTTAATGAGAAACTTGCATTGTTAAAGCAATCAACCCTTCCTGTTCCTGCTCTTAACTCATTTATTCCCGGAAAGCTTAAAAGTGTGGGACCTGAGCCCATGCACGATGAAATATTGAAATATGCCGAAACAGCCTTCCGCAGGGCACAGATCGTCGGAGTTAAGCATATTGTTTTCGGAAGCAGCGGATCAAGGAAAGTACCTGAAGGTTTTGCCAGAGAAGTAGCTCTGGAACAATTCACGGATTTGTGTGGCAAGCTTGCCCCAATAGCAGAAAAGTACGACGTGACTATAGTTCTTGAACCTCTTAATAAGGGTGAATGCAACCTTCTTAATTCGGTTGCCGACGGAGGCAAGATCGTAAAAAATGTTAATCATAATAATTTCATGCTGCTGGCAGATATCTATCATATGCTAAGGGAGAACGAGAGTCCGGCCAGCATAACAGCAAACGCTGACCTCATAAAGCATGTCCATATCGCAGAAAACAAGGAGAGAGCTGCACCCGGCACATATAATGATGATTTCAGACCATATTTCAGGGCATTAAAAGAAATTGATTATAAGGGTCAGCTATCGATAGAATGTAACTGGAAGAAAATGGAGGACCAGGCTGCTCCTGCCCTTCAGGTGTTAAGAACCCAGATTAGTTCTATTTAAAACTTCTGGTTTGAAACTGACAACAGGCTGCATGAAAAGTTACTTAATAAGATTACTTATAATACTGACACTGTCTTGTTATTCTGTTTTGGTATTTACCCAGACCCCATCGACCGGCAGGTCGTGGCAGTATGTTGCAACCCGGATGCCAGCAGATTGGTATGGTTCAGATGAATCGGTGAAAGTAGCTGAAAATGTCCTTCTATATCAGAGGAACACCGGAGGCTGGCCGAAAAATACTGCAATGCACCATCCGCTGTCGGAATCGGAAAAAGCAAAGATCCTCAAAGAAAAGTCTTTACCCGATGCCATTTTCGACAACAGCGCCACCACAACTGAAATGAAATTCCTGGCAAGGATGTATAATAAGACAAAAAACCAGGATTACAGGAAGTCATTTAACCGGGGATTAAAATTCATTCTCGATGCACAATATGATAACGGAGGCTGGCCTATGTTTTATCCGCTCAGAAAAGGCTATTACACTCATATAACATTCAATGACAATGCTATCGTGAATATTCTTCTTCTAATGAGAGAGATCCGTGAGGGCAATCCGCTTTTTGCATCAGTTACAGATGAAGACAACTTCAGGAGGATTGAAGAAGCATATAATAAAGGTATAGAGGTCATTCTCAAAACACAGATCATTGTCAACGGGAAACGTACTGTCTGGTGTGCACAGCATGATGAAAATACACTTCTACCCGCTCCTGCCAGGTCCTATGAATTACCTTCATTCAGCGGGGCCGAATCGGTAGGTATCATAAAGCTCTTGATGGAAATCCCAGATCCGTCGCCGGAAATTATCGAGGCAATAAAGGGTTCGGTGGAATGGTTTGATAATCATAGAATAAAAAATACAAGATGGGATATGTTCGTAAACAAAGACGGCAAAAGAGACAGAAGAATTGTTTATGATTCCAAAGCCGGAGATCTTTGGGCAAGGTTTTATGATCTCGAAACAGAAGAACCATTTGTCTGCGATCGCGACGGAATTAAAAAGAAAACCCTTGAGGAGATCGGCTATGAACGACGTAACGGTTACAGCTGGTATACAGACTCGCCTCAGGAGGTAATAGATAAGTTTCCTGAATGGAGTAAGAAATCTATTAAATAATTTCGATTTACAATCACTCCCCAGGTTTTTAACAGGGACGACCTCTGTTTGTTGAATGAGAATGTTTCGGAAATACCCGAGCCGCGTAGCGGCGACCTGTTTGTTGAATGAGGATGTATCGGGAAGATCTGAGCCGCGTAGCGGCGACCTGTTTGTAGGAAAATGGTTACTAAATTATTTTTTGAGCCCCGTAGGGGCGACCTGTTTGTAGGAGGTCGTTATGTAATACCTGAACCGGATACCGTGGCATGTGAATAAATATTTTAATTTAGTCCCAATTATTACCGGATTAACCGCCTATGAAAACCAACCGCCGCAAATTCATTGAAACCTCATTCGCAGGAGCCATCGGAGCATCATTAACAGGATGCGCTTCCAAAGAAGTTGTAAACATAAATGAAAAATATTCACTGGCCGATGAGATCCTGAAGAAACCGGTTCTGAAACAGGATCTTTTCCCTGACCCTGTTATCATTGACACCCTGGAGCTTCTTCGTCTGAATAATAATTTCCTGTGCAGGGTAAGGTCAAAGGATGGCGCCGAAGGCATCTCTGTGGCAAACGATGCCCAGATGAGATCACTATGGCCAATCTTTACTAACCGTCTGCAACCTTATTTCCCCGGGAAAGATGCCCGAAACCTTGAGAAGCTCCTCGAAGGGGTATATGTTTATCAGAGCAACTACAAAATGCAAAGCCTTGCACTCTGGGTACCCCTTGCAACAATCGAATTCGCCATCCTGGATATGCTCGGAAAGATTGCCGGCATATCTATCGGAGAACTGATTGGTGAAATCCACAATCCAAAAATAGCTGTATATCAGGCAAACGGAGAAAGGGATATAACTGCTGAAATAACAGTTGAGCACCTTATTAAAGAAGTCGCGGAAACCGGCGCCAAAGCCCTTAAACTGAAAGTCGGCGGAAGAATGAGCAATAATTATGAGTCACCTGCCGGCCGTACGGAGAAACTGATCCCTCTTGTCCGTAAAACCTTCGGGGATAAAATGATAATGTATGCCGATTCAAACGGGTCTTACACTACTGATGAAGCAATCCGCATAGGAAAGCTTCTTGAAGAATATAAATATGATTTCTATGAGGAACCTGTACCCTTTGACTGGTACGAGGAAACAAAGCAGGTAAGAGATGCCCTTGCAATCCCTGTAGCCGGCGGTGAACAGGAACCCAGTCTCCATAATTTCCGCTGGCTCATAGCCAACAATGCTCTTGATATTGTCCAGCCTGATATGTTCTATTTCGGAGGAATGATAAGATCGATGAAGGTAGCCATGATGGCACATGCTTATGGGAAAGTCTGCACTCCGCATATCTCAGGTTCGGGACTGGGATACCTTTATATGATGCATTTTGTTTCTGCAATACCAAATGCCGGTCCATATCACGAATTCAAGGGATTCAGTAAGGATTTACCGTTTGAATGCAATACTTCCCCGCTTACGAGTGATGAAGGTGTTATTACAGTTCCATCAGGGCCGGGACTTGGGATTGAGATTGATGCTAAATATATATCAGGACATCAAATAGTTAAATAACCATTAAAACCGGGCGGTCCTGCTTAAAGGGCTTTCTGGTAAATGAAACCCTATAAGGTCGCAAATTGCGACCTTAAAGAAATTAATTATACTTTCATAACCTGTAAATGAAAATTATGGCAAAGAATAAGCAGACAGGCACAATTGCTATACCCGATGAAGTAGTAATGAGCAAAATATACGTAATACGTGGCCAGAAAGTAATGCTCGATAAGGATCTGGCTGAATTATACGGAGTTGAAACTAAGCGTTTAAAAGAACAGGTAAGACGCAATATTGAACGCTTTCCTGATGATTTTATGTTCGAACTAACAGCGGAAGAATATTTAAACCTAAAGGAGCAACTTGCACATTTAGGACGTGGAGAGCATTCTAAATATCCTCCTTTTGCTTTTACAGAACATGGTGTCTTAATGTTATCCAGTGTATTAAACTCTGATAGAGCAATAAAAGTAAACATACAAGTTATGCGTGTTTACGTCCGTATCCGTGAAATGATAATGTTAAACAAGGATATATTGCATAGTTTGGAAAGCATTGAAAGAAAACTATCTGAACACGATAATCAAATATTGTTGATCTTTGAATATCTCAAACAGTTAGAAGCAACTAAGCAGCAGGAATCAGAGCAGAAAAATCGTAAACGTATTGGCTTCAAAAATACTGGCAGAAAGGAATAATAACTTCATTGTGCCCTCTCCCAGGTCATTATAAACCGACTAAATCATTTACCAATTTATATGGCATTCTACCATACATGATATTGTGATATGTTTATATCACTGCAGAGTCTTTACCACCTCCTTGATTTTATCCAGCCCCTTTAAAGCATGTGCAGGCAATTTCCCTTCCTTGCCGAAGACAAGCTGTGCATCATATTTTTCAATTGTAACCTTTGATTCATCAATCTTACCTGATTTATCCTTTACAGCTTTCAGGTTCAGTCCGAGATGACGCGCCATGAAATCATACATCGGCATCCTCTTTGACACACCGTAATCATGGCCTTCATTTGCTAAATGTACGTTTTCAACGAGCTCAGGTTTGCCGTAAAGTCCATAAACCTTTTTCAGGTAGGGAAATTCTATTTCTGGTGTATGCCTCGTCCAGTCCTGACCGTCTGAAACAACAAGCATCGGTCTGGGCGAAGTCATTGCAGCTATCTCAACATTGTTTGTCATCAGATCGGTACATGAATGGATCGGCAATCCGCTTTCACAGGCGCATCCACCCTGATAATAACTTGAAACCATTACTACAGGAACACTTACAGTAACTCTGTCGTCAAGCGCTGTAAGAAGGAAGGTCTGGGTTCCGCCACCCGATTCACCTGTTACACCAATACGATTTGGATCGACATAAGGGAGGGATGTAAGGAAGTCTATCACCCTTATTGAATTAAGCGTCTGCATTGTTGATGTGAATGATGTTCTGTGGTCTGCAGGCGTTATCTGAAGAAGCGATTCCCCGTAACCGAACATCTCATAACTGAAAACAACTGCTCCCATCTTTGCAAGCATTGCACATCTGATCTGCTGATCGGGACGATAACGTCCATTCGCGTTAAGATCAGTGCTGCTGAAGTGGCCATGAGGCGACAGCACTGCCGGAAACGGCCCTTTGCCTTTTGCCGGACGATAGAGAGAACCGCACAGCCAGAATCCGGGAACGGTCTCGATGCCGACATTTTCTACTGTATAACCGTCATATTTCCGCTTTGGTGTGAATATCGGGTTAAGAGGAGTCTTCTTGGGCATCGGGGAAAGGTTGAGTTGCTCAAAAAAGCATTTCCGGAGTTCCGCTTTACGCGATTCCCAGACTTGCTGGCTTGTGTAACTTGCAAGTAATTTATCAAGATGTTTTTTGCCCTCCTCCGGGGTTCGCTGGTAATAAGTAAACCTGCTGATCTGGTATGTTTTGTCCCCTCTCTTCTGGAAGATCAGATCAAGGGGCATCAGGATATTCGTGAGGGTTTCTTCTGTATCCATCCTGTAACGCCAGGTGGCATAGCTTACCTCAAGGCCTTTGACAAGGCTCTCACTATACTGAAGTTTGATATCATATCTCCTCTCAACATCGGTCAGAACATCCTTCAGGGGTTTCCTGTAAACATCCACCGGAAGCTG
>CAZWUB010000034.1:9502-16118 GCA_964637415.1 uncultured Rikenellaceae bacterium | reverse complement strand
GATTTTATCCGGAGATAAATTTAATCAAAGGAATCAATATTGGTTTCGATCTTTCGACTGTATAAGTCAGATTTGTTATTTTTTTCCCATCTTTTACTTCGCTGGTTTCAGAAATTATTACATAAGGATTCATCTTCCCTATAAATGCCAGTGCCCGTTCCTTTGCTTCGGGACTGTATTTCACAAAGACCGGATGCACAGCTGTTATAAGGTCTGCAAGATCGGTTTTGGCAGTGATGACAGTCCCCTTCGGCCAGACCGGAAGCTTATCGTTTTGTGAGATCACAACTGTACCTCCCGAAGGTATCCAGTTGAGCCAGTTCATCTCATCGCCTGAATCTTTTTCATTTCCCTTCAGAATTATCTCTTCAGCATAATACTTCTTCAGCCAGTCCTTGAAAAGCGGCGGCAACTTAAGAGGATTAATGAATCCTGTAATTATCCGGCAGTTATTAAAATGCCCTATATTGAAATTATAATCATCAGCTATCAGAATACCATCGTTTTTAAGCAGATGGGCAGCAAAAAGTGATACAAGTGTAAGGTATTCGGTTGTCGTTGTATCAACTGAAGGATTGTCTTTTAAAATCAACCCGCTTATTTCCGCTTTATAATCCTGTCCAGATCTTTTCCCGAGGTTTATTTCACTGAATGTCCGCTTTAATTCTCCCTCCGGTTCTTCCAGTGATTTCGCACTCATTTCGGGTCTGAATACCCTTCTCCTCCCTTCATCATTCAGAACAGGTTCTGATATGAATGAATTATCTTTCTTCACTTCAACAGCTTCAATTGTTACCGATCCTGATGCAAGTCCGGGTGCCGATACCAGAACAGTAATACTACCTGCTTCACCTGTGGATCTTATTACATTCGCGACCGGCATATCAATATACCAGACCCCCTCCATCTGGTGATGTCTGTTTATATCCGACTCATAAACCGGATGTCCGGCAAGTGTTGCCGGACCGGTTACACTCCATTTTACTGTATTTGTCGCACCAAACACATGGTTCCCTTCAGGATCAACAATATCTGCCATTATGATTGCCACCGATCCACGTCCGGCATCAATTTTCTGATGCGAACTCCTGAGAATTATCCTTGCAGGCTCACCTGCCATGACTATTTCAGCAGTGACACTCTTTCCGTCTTTTGTACCGGTTGCAGATATGGTTCCTCTTTCTATGCCAACATCTTTAAATGTAACACTATTAAAATCATCAGGTGTGGGTTTTATTGTTTCCTTAGTGGTTCCATTGATTTTCAATTCAATATTATCACAGTTTGAATTAACAACGATTTCCTTTTTCTGTCCGAGATATTGTGAACGCCAGTAATGAGGCTGAATGAAGATCATCGGCTTTTCAGAGTAATTCGCCTGCCAGAAATAGTAAGCATATTTCGGAACCCTGTAAACATCAACATATCCTTTAGGGTTTACATGAAGAAGTGGTGCATTGAGATATTCGCGGTCCGCACCATGGTCTTCATAGAGCCATGTACAAAGGTTTCTGATCCCGAACCATCCACTTGATTTAAGCATGTTCTGCTGATGTTCTTCGGTCCCGCAATGCTGGGGATCAGATGGTTCCAGATCCCTGACATCGGTATTATACCATCCCCTCACAGAACACCTTAAAAGATTCTCTATAGGAAGATTATCATCGTTATGTTTTACAAATGCACCTTCTGAACCACCGGAAACCCTTCTGGCTGTAAGAATTCTTGTTGTATCCTCGGCTACAGCATACTTTGAATCGACCGCGTGATTTGTCTCATTTCCCATACTCCAGATCATTATACTGGGGTGATTCCGGTCGCGGCGGATCATCTCCTTCATCTGCTGCTCCTGAACTTCAGGCGAAAAATCCTGGTTCTTAATGCTTGGGGATTCCTCATTCACAATTATCCCATATTTATCGGTCAGGTCATATACATATTTATCATTGGGATAATGTGCCGTACGCATAAAATTATAATTAAGGTTTTCCTTTATATCCCTTAAATCCATCTCAGTTATCCACTTCGGGATTGCATCACCCAGCCATGGATATTCCTGATGTCTGTTCCCTCCGTGGATCAATATCTTTTTATCGTTCACCTTAAGGTCATTGGTTTTATAATCCCATCTGAACCATCTGAATCCCAGGGGACTTGCATATGTATCAACAATTCTGCGCTTTTCGATCACTTCCGAACGCACTTCATACATATAAGGATCTTCAGGGGACCAGAGGTGTGGCTTTGATACCGGCTTTGAGGTCTGATCAAATTTATAAAGCTGGCCTGGTTTTATTTCAGCCTTCGATTTTAATATCTGAATATTCTTTCCGTCAGCATCGTTAATATATGTATTCAGGATACATTCCCTGGTTTCCGGGTAATCGTTGTGTACCCAGGTCTGGATCCTCACAACTCCCTCTTTTTCCGAAACCGCCGGAGTTGTTACGAATGTACCTCCCTCATGTGATGCAGAACCCTGCATTGGAATGAACAGTTTTTCCTTCATTACAAGTGTAACATCCCTGTATATTCCGCCATATACATTGAAGTTACCTGCAGCCATCGGTGGTATCCTGAACTGGTCTTTCCTCGTATTACTGACAGCTACAGCCAGGAGATTTTCCTTACCGGGAGTTAAGAATTCCGTTATGTCAAAATCAAAAGAACCATAACCACCCTTATGATCACCAAGGTATTTACCGTTTATCCATACCTTACAGTATTTCTGGACACCTTCAAACTCGACAAATACTTTTTTTTCTGATGCTGCCGGATTTATTGTAAAGTGTTTCCGGTACCAGCCCCAGCCGTTCCACCAGTAAGGATTATCTGTCTCGGCAGCGCTTCTGATAAAGGGATGGACCTCTCCTGTTGTTTCATAGGTACTCCATGTGTGGGGAATACTCACCAGTGGCCACTTAGAGTCATCATATCCCGGCGATTCATAGCCCTTATCAGCTTTTTCATCGGGGAAATAATTAAAGGTCCAGTCTGAATTAATGACCTTCTGATAACGGGGAGGTACAGTAAGCCGGGATTGTTTTTTCTGTGCATTGCTTAATTGAATACACAATAACAATGATGTTAGAAGGACAACGACAGTGTTCATATTGCAGAATTTCGACAATAAAGTTAGTCATTGTTGACTTAATGACAAAAAATATCCCCCTCTCTACTCCGTAAAGAGGGGGAATTTTTTTTACCCGATCCTTTGACACCCCCTCTTTGCGCAGCAGAGAGGGGGAAGGGGGGTGAGTTCGTGTTAACTACTTGTCATAATTTGCCGGATTTTCATCCTGCCATTCGTTTATTCCGTCACGTATCCTGTTGCGGAATCTCAGGGTATCTGTACAGTGATAAGTCCATCCATTTCCCGGATCGGTATATTTGTACTTCAGGAACAATCTCCTGTCCTGCAACAGCTTGGAATTATTATATATACATTCTCCGTCAGGCTGGAACTCGAATGAAGAACCTTCTGCAGCGCTCACGATTATCTTATTGCCCTTTTTCACAAACTGCATTTGTGTGGCTGATGCAGATGTTGTAGCCTTATAATAACCGTTGCAGATCAGGGTTGATGGTCCCAGTGTTTTCAGTGACCATATCTGATTTTCCAGACTGGGGATCTTCGTGAAATAATTCACTGTAGAGTCGGCCTTACCCGGGCGTTCAATCCGGGCTGAACCACCGTGCCAGTAGTTACCGAACAGCATATTTTCAAACATGGTACCGACAACATTTGTCTTTTTATTGTCCAGAATGGAATCGGCATCTGCTGCAGTAATCTTAAAGGGCAGCACATAGGAAGAGATCCTGGTTTTGATTGAATCGGCCAGGAACGCGGCCGAATCTGCCTTTATTGTTACAGTTCCATGATGAAATCCTGTTTTGATCACCATTGTTGTTGTGCTCGGGGTGATGGTGTAGTAGGTCGAAGGCATCGCTTCAAGGGCTGTAACCGGAGCAGTTGCAGCTTTTATATATCCCTGTGATGCAGATTTCATTTTAGCCAGCTGTGCGGCAGTGATAAGGGTATTATCAAGCGAAAAACTTACGTTGCGATCGAAAGTATTTTCCCTTATTCCGCCAAGAGTCACTCCTACCTGGAATTTCATCCCCTCTCCCACAACAAAGGTACGGACATCCTGCTGATACGGGAAATAAATTCCAGTATACGGGTAGTCAAGAAGGTATTCTTCGTAGCATGAAACCATCACTATCGAAAGAACTATTATAGCTAATATCTTTTTCATCATTGTTTCTTTTAAAGTTTTTAGTTCCATGAAGGCCACCCGGCGTTCTGTACCAGCTGATCCATCCTCATCATTTCGTTGTAAGGTATGGGATTATAAGGTGAAGGGAGTTTACGTTCCTCAACTTCCCAGGTAAAATCATAATCATAGTCAGATTCACCCGTTCTTGTAATGTAAGCGCCATGAACCGGCTTATTGATCAATGACTCCCAGTTACCTTCACCGGCATTGTCGCCTGTAGTCCATCTGCGAAGATCATAGAATCTGATCCCCTCAAAGCAGGTTTCAATCCGGCGTTCATTCTTCACAAATGCATCAAAAGCTGTTTCACCTGCTGCTGCAACTTCATCAAGATACGGATCGGTTGAATTGAATTTCGGAGTTGCACCGTCATATGTCTTCCTTGATCTCATATACTTGATTGCATCTTTTGGAGTAAGCCCGTAAAGTGCAACATTCGGATCTTTTGTCACGTGGTTAGCAGCTTCGGCAAAGGCAAGTACAAAATGTGACCAGCGGTGAATGAATTTTGAATGAGGCGCTGACTTGATTGAAGCATCCGAGAAATTTGTCTCCATATAAATATATTTCTTTATATGGTAGTTGGTCCGGCTGTTCTCAGCACTTGTCCCGGCGGCATCCTTACCAACAGCAGTTCCCTCATTCGCATTTTCAAATGTGTACATGACCTTGTTATTACTTAACCTTTTTGCCTCGGATGTGTTGTAAAAGATAACGCTGTAAAACCGCGGATCACGTTTGGCATAAGGATCTGTCTCATCATATACAGAAGAAGGGTGATCAATTGGATAACCGTTTTCATCACCGAATGCGTCTACAAGTTCCTGAGTGGCTCCAACTCCGCCGTCGCCCTGAAACCCTCCGGGGTAGAACAATCTCTCCATGGAAGTATTCCCTGTGATGTAACGTGTTGAGAACACTATTTCAGGAGAATTGGGATTGGTCCAGACTACTGCATTTGCAGGTCTGAAGCTGTTACCACTTGATATCTGATCGACGGTGAGTTTAAAGTCGATTATCTTCTTTGAGATCTTTGCGGCACTGTCCCAACGGGCAACAACATTCCCGGGGTTGAATCTCGGGCTTGCCCAGGTAAGATAAACACTTGCCTTGATTGCCCATACTCCGGTATCATCGAAGCGGTTCCAGTATTTTCCTCCCAGATATGTCAGGTCGGTTCCTGAAGGATACAGGAAATCCCTGTGGGCAAGCGGAAGGTATTTTAATGCTGAATCACAGTCCGCAAGTATTTGTGCAACACATTCATCGTAGGTATTCCTGGGATAATTAATCACAGAGTTTACGTCTACGGGTTCAAGGACTATTGGAAAGCCAAGCATTTGTCCGTCAGTTCCCTTACCGCCGAATTTCTGGAGAAGATCCCACTCAAAAAATGCCCTCAGTGCAAAAGCTTCACCCTGGAGGCGGGTCCTCACCTGAGTATTATATGTTTCCTTAATCATATACCTGGTGTTGTAACCCCGTCTGTCCTGAAGGAAGAAATTACACTGTGAGATCGACCTGTAATCACGGTCCCAGAAAGTTTGAAGCGGATCCTGTGACGTTGTCATCGTATTCAATGCATATCTGCGCATTACGTTTGTTGAACTCGTAATAACAGCATCGTCGGTCACACCATCAAGGTAAACTCCTTCATCGTCATTATAGTTCCTCCTTGAGTTACCAACCGAGTAAGCATCAATGTTATCATAACAACGGTTGATCATTCCCTGAACAAAGTTCTGATACTCCCACAGATTTTCGCTGTCGTAGTTGCCATTTGGCCATGGTTCAAGATAATCCTTGCAGGAGGTGGCAATAAGAACTAAAATTAGTCCGGATAATATTAATTTTTTCGTCTTCATAGTTACCATAGATTAGAAATTAAACTTTACACCGCCTGAGAAGGTTCTGAACAGCGGGTATATGGTAACACCTGAGTTCAGTGACTCAGGGTCAACATCTTTTATACCCGAAAATGTGAGAAGGTTTGCTCCCCTGACATATAGCCGTACTGCCCGTCCCCCCATAAACTGGAGTGCCGAAGAAGGAATAGTATAAGCCACTTCAACGTTCTGGATCTTGAAATAGTCACCTCTCCTCAGCCAGAACTCTGAATTTACAAAGTTGTTGTTCACTTTGTAATATGTAAGCCTGGGATAATCTCCTCCAAGGTTTTCCTTCACAAAATTTGAGTAATTATTGTCTCCCCATCCGTTCCAGAAGTATGCATTTGTCAGAGCTACATCATAAAATGCCCTGCCGGCTCCGAGTATAAAGAAATCCCAGTTACGGTATCTGAGATTAACGTTCAAACCATAATAAAGACGCGGAGA
>CAZWUB010000034.1:6658-9402 GCA_964637415.1 uncultured Rikenellaceae bacterium | reverse complement strand
TCATATTTTACTCTCTTCCCTTTCGCACTTGTGGCGTTAGCCCCGATTGTCAGAATTACATCACCAACTTTCTGGTTCCAGGAAAGATCTGCTCCCACTGCATTATATCTTGTCTGATTATAGTTGTAATATGGCCTGGCACCATTATATCCGGCAAGTAAAGGTAAAATGTTTGAAACCTGAGAAAGAGAACCGTCTACCAGCCAGTTATAATAAGTAACATCAAGATTCAGTTTATTCTTAAATAGTTTCGCATCGAATCCGGCATTAAACTCATTTCTGGTTTCCCAGGTAAGGATCGGATTACCTGTCCGCGACAGATATATCCTCTGAACGGCATCTTCCCTTGTTGTTCCGAACCATGTAGGTGATGATGTCAGCGGACCGAACCCGTAGGGTGTGCTTGTGCTTGTTGTTGATGTGGAAGACCACCTGTCTACATAATAAAGGTTACGGAAATATGTCTCATTACCGGCAACGCCTCCCTGTGCACGGAGCTTCAGGTAATTAATACTACCCTCGCTCTTATCGAGCACCACCCAGCTGGCGCCTGCAGCCCAGTTCAAAATGTCCCTGTATCCCTTGTCGAAACTTGAAGTACCTGCATAATTCAATACTCCATGCAGGGAATACCTGTCTTTGAGAGTGTACAGGAATGATAATACAGTATTCCGCTGGCGGTAAGGTTCCTCAATACCATTAACATAAGAAAGTACCTGGTTATATGTAAGTGATGACTGGATTGTGCTGTTTGTAAATGCCCTTTCATAACTCAGCCTTTCATAAAACATATAACGCTGGAAATAATAATCCATCAGCTTTGCCATATCTGCCATTTTTACAAGTGAGTGTCCGGTGTAGCGGGTAATAGCCAGTGTTGAAGGATTAACTGTATAAGCAAGATAATCGTTTGATTTACCGATACGCACCGTGTTGTGAATATTAAATCCGAAATTTGTTGTCGATTTAAGACCCTTTATCCATTTTCCTGCATCAAACACAAGTGCAAAATTCGAAGCGCCTGTCCGGCCTCTGTCGGTATAAAAACCCTGATCTACAAGGTTTCCAATGACGTTACTTGTATAAAGAGAAGTTACCCCATACCAGGGAGTGTTACTCTCCTCATCGAAGTAGGCATGTATCGGGTATGCAACCGATGGAACAGTGCGGAGATCGGTAAGTATTGACGGGAGCTCGGTAAGAGTCAGAGTGGCGTTATCAGTTCCTTCCGATGTATATTCAGGATCATACCCGTAATTCGGTGAGCGCCTGTATGTGAGGTTACCGGCAAAGCTGAACTGGGCAGTAAGCTGATCGTTTATCTTAACCTGAACATTCTGCCGTGCTGTTATCCTGTTGTAATCTGACTTAGATCCGATTGCAAGAATATCGCCTTCACCGGCATAGCCAAGGTATGAGTAATACTGAACTATATCATTGCCTCCTGACGATGACATGTTGACGCGTCTCATTGGCATTGTGTTTTTCAGCATCATTTCCCTGAAATCAGTACTCGGATAACGCAGATCGTATCCATCATTTTTCTTGTAGGCATCGATTGCCTCATTGGTATAGACCGTGGCCAGCCCGTCATTATATCTCGCCCTGTTATTAAGACTTGCATATTCCGCTCCCGAAACATATTCAGGCATCCTGTCGATTGTACTTACACCATTCTCGATATCAACATGAATTGCCCTTTCGTTTTTCTGGCCGATCTTGGTTCTGATATACAAAACACCTCCTGTTGCAGCCGGCCCGTAAAGTGTGGTGGCCAGTATTCCTTTAACAAGGGTTGCGGATTCGATCTCGGACGGATCAATAATAAGCTCCTGGATATCAACAGGCATATTATCAACAATTACATAGGGTAATCCGCTGAATTTATCTTCAGCTCCGTAATCATTTGAAATACCCGAATAATTCTGAAGTCCTTCAAGCGGACTTAAGCCCGGTGATCCTTCAATTTCCCTCACATCGTACATTGATGATATACCTGTAAGTACATTACGTATATCTGTTGAAGGGTATCTGGCAAAATATGATCCGGGTATTACAATTTCGGACCCTGTAAGGCTTCGTTTTTTTATTGTATTAAAAGGAAGAAGAACATTATCGTCTGAAGTCATGTGCGTTTTGGCATGTAAAAGTGTAATAGTATTATTATTTACAATGTCAACGACTACAGACACAAATTTTTCAAACTGGTAAGCGGTAATTGTTACAATATCTTCGGGATATCCTTTAAAAGATACTGAACCGTTTTCATCGGTTGAAACATGGGTTATTCCCTCTCCAACTACCACTCCTGCGTTTGGGATCGGCGTTCCGTTTTCGTCTGTGACTTTGAGAACGACGTCAAACAGTTGCCTGACTGCCCTCTCTTTCTTAACCTGACCATTAACGGACATGGAAAAGAGAGCGAACATAATAATCAGTCCGGCAAATTTGAATGAATTATATAAATTATTTAATCTCATGAAATTTTGTTTTAGTGGATTATGCTACCATACCGGATTAGCAACAAAATTCTTCATCTTAAGTGCATCCGCGTTCAGGAAGGGCAGGTAATACATACCTTCTTCCCATGCAGTCTGACGATCGGGCGGTAATTCGGTACGTTCATAAATGTATCCGGTGGGGTAGTTAGCCAGATCATCTGTTTTACGCGGGATCATGGCAATAAGTCTTCCCGACATAACTTCCTGCAGCTGCATCCAGCGACGGATATCATCATAATAATG
>CAZWUB010000034.1:1934-6558 GCA_964637415.1 uncultured Rikenellaceae bacterium | reverse complement strand
ATCTGTGCTTTATTTCCTGACCAGCCCTGGCAGGGACTCTGATTATAGATGACGTCTGTGGTAAGCCGGGGATCCCTGTCCTTAAAAGGATCCTGATGATTGTAATGACCGGCAGCTACAGCAGCTTCACGTTCCGCAGGTGTATTGAGTGGTTCTCCCCATTTGGTTTCGTATTTGTCAACCCAGTTCTGGGTAGGGGAAATTCCTGACCATGAACCGGTACTTGCTCCGAATGCCCCGCATAAGGTGGTCGCAAAATTCCCGCTGTTCCAGCCAAGATTACCATGTGAGTATGTCCATATACTCTCTTCGCATACATCTTTACCATAATAATTAAGATGACGGTCATTACCGCTGCCCGGATCAAGAAGTGGTAACAAAACAACTCCTTTATCTTCGGCAAGTTTCAGAGCCTCCCATGCTGCAGTTGCAGCTTTCTGCCAGTCGGCAACGCCATTCTTGTTATTGAGCGGACTTGCTGCATAAAGAAGAACCTTTGATTTGAATGCCTTTGCAGCCATCCCGTTCGGACGGTGCATTTCATAAGTTGAAAAATTAAGTGATCCCGAAACTCCCGGCATCGGATCGCGGCGGACCTTATCGCACTGAACAAAATAATTGTATGCAGTATCGAGGTCGTTGGCAACCATTTGCAGAAATTCATTCTTTGGCAGACGGGCAAGATCCCAGGTCTCATCAAAGGGCCCCATTACATAATTAAGATAAGGCATTGGCCCCCATAACCTGAAAAGGGTGAAATGGTAGAATGCTCTCATAAAATGCGCCTGAGCCCTGAAATCATTCTTGATATCCTCATCAGCATCCAGAACCTCATCAACTCTCTGCAGGGCTATGTTGCAAATCCTGATATCATCGAAACAGGCTCCGAGAACAGGGCGCCTCTGACCGTCATAACACAATTTCGCAATAATTGTTTCAGACATGTTACCGCTCTTCCATGCCTGACCTTCCATATAACGTCCCTGGTCACACATATCGGTAGTAGAATTTATACAGTATTTCTGGTCCCAGAAATCCATATAAAGTGGTGTGCAGGTCCTGTAATTCCAGGTGTCCCGCCAACCGTTATTATAATACTTCCTCCCACCGTAAATTGCATCGAAGAACAGTTTGAAGTTTTGATATTTGGTGAATACGATCTCCTCGGTAAGACCTGATTCGGGGGCCTTATCGAGGTATTCCTTAAGGCATGAGGTAGGTAACACCAGGCTCATCCCCGTCAACATAAGCAATATGATTGTTTTTTTCATAATAGCTGTCATTAAAATTAAAACTCAATCCTTACTCCGCCTCTGACCGTGGTCATTTGGGGATAAAAGCCCTGATAGAAGTTCGTTGCTTCCGGGTCACCTTCTATCAGAGGGGTGAATGTCAACAGGTTATTACCGGTTACAAACACCTGCAGACTTGAAATCCCAACCGTGTTGTTCAATGCACGCGAATTAAATGTATATCCAAGATAGAGATCTTTCAATCTGAGATAGGAAGCATTCCTGAAGAAACGGTCCTCGATTATTGTCTGATAGCCTCTGTCTGCTTCTCCTCCTCCCCATACCAGGTTATCCTGACTGGAACTCCCGCTGTAATGAAGTGTTGCATGAGTTGCATCAGGGTTATCGGGCCTCCAGTAATCGAGCTGTGAAGAGTGTACACGCCAGTCTCCCTTAATGAACTCGACTTCGAAAGCCTGGTTATACTGAACATACTTTCCATGGTTACCTGAGAAGAGTATGTTGAAATTGAAATTCTTCCAGACAAATCCTCCTGAGAAAGAATAGGTTATCGGAGGATAAGTAAGCCCTTTTATAGCGTGTTTGTCAAGAGTATTTATAGCACCGTCGGCATTATAATCAAGGTACAGATAGTCACCAACGTATAGTTTTGTATAGTCGATCGGGGAAACCTGATTATGAATATCATCAATTGTTGTATAATATCCGGTCCCTGTCAGCTCAACACCATTTATCTCAAGTCCTTCAAGACTGTATTCGGCGTTAAGCATTTCAGTAAGCGGTTTGCCTGCAAGCTTCATGTGATCGGGGAAAGCTGCCGGATCATCCTTAAAGATAACCCTGTTCTCATTCCATCCGAACACGCCTCTGACCCAGTATTCAAAGTTTGGTGTGGGCTGTTTTCTGAATTCAACCTCGGCTTCAATACCATGCTTTTTAACCTCGCCCAGGTTAATTTCCTTAAACGACTGCCCGATAAGCATTGTTGTACTTTTCGGTGTCAGAAGCATCTTGTTCCGGTATTCATCAAAAAGGTCGACTGTTACTGATATCATATCCTTGAAAAGACCAAGTTCAAATCCTATATCTCTTTTGTGTGCCATTTCCCACTGGGCCATCGTATTGGCCATCATATCCTCACGTATATACCCTCCATTATCCTTGAAATAGGAACTTGTATAGAGCCAGCGGCTTCTGGCGTAATCACTTCCAACGAGTCCGTCGGAATATCTTAATTTCAGCCTGTTAGCCCATGGTACCGCATTTTTGAAAAACTGTTCATCAGATATTACCCATCCTATTGCGGCAGACGGGAAGAACCCGAATCTGTTATCCGGAGCAAACCTTTCGGAACCGGTGTACCCTACATTGAATTCGAAAAGATATTTACGGTTGTAGTCGTAAGTCAACCTCCCCACCAGACCTTCGTTATAATAAGGGAACTCCGTCGAAGTATTTTTTTCCTGGCGGTTGAAGAGGCCAAGAGCTGACACATTATGTTTTCCGAATGCCCTGACATAATTAGCCGAAAGCTCGTAATAAAGATCTGTATAATAGGTTCCCTGCATTCCGCTAGTATTAACATCGAGCGGTGGCAGTTTCCATACTTCATTCCCTTCAGCCGGATTATTCCGGTACCATGGATTCTGATCAACCCTTCCGTCATTGTTTAAATCAACACCTATTCTGTCGAAAAGCAGTATATAATCCGGGAAAGTCTGACTGGCCTGCATCTGCCTGTTGCGGAAGTAGCTGCTCATTGATACTTTACCACCGACAGCAAGGCCTTCTGTAATGAAATCAAGTTCCTGCTTCAGGATCAGGTCTGTAAAGAGTGTGGATCCCAGTTCTTTGTTAAACTGTCCTGAATGCAGTGTTGTATAAGGATTACCGGTATATTCACCAATAGGATAGGCAAGCCTGTCGCCTGAATCATTCGGATAATCCGGATCCGGAACCATCTCAAGCACCCATGCCGGGTAATAAGCAGGGCACCTGGTGCCTCCGGTTGAATACAGGTTTCTCCACGGAGAACTGTTGGGATTGTTTTTCAGATTCAGAACCCCTCCTACATTCATTGTCAGCAGAGTTGATTTTGTTATATCAAAATCGAGGTTGATCCTGTAATTGAATTTGTGGTTATAATACCTCATATCGTAAAATCCGTCCTTCGTTCCCTTGAAGAAATCGCCTGTATGTTCATAGCCGAACGAAAGGAAATATTTTGCAAATTCAGTACCACCG
This sequence comes from uncultured Rikenellaceae bacterium, assembly GCA_964637415.1. Classification (GTDB taxonomy): domain Bacteria; phylum Bacteroidota; class Bacteroidia; order Bacteroidales; family VadinHA17; genus LD21. The sequence continues at coordinate 3,061 of CAZWUB010000034.1, read as the reverse complement.
GATACGTTAAGGTTTGCATTGCTTACCGGCGCAAATGGTTCGGTACATACATCAAACCAGTTAACATCCGGATATTGCATTGCTTTAAGAGGTGATGACGGATTTTTGTATTCCTGAAGAACCTGTTCCGACATAAGGCCGGTAAAAGTCTGGTTATTCATCAGGGCAACATTATACATCGACATTGTAGTATATGAATCAATGTGCGGAGGTATTCGTGCAGCCAGCTGCAATCCGGTCGAAATATTTGTGCTCATCCTTGGTTTTCCAAGCTGCCCTCTTTTGGTTGTAACAACGATAACACCATTGGCTCCCTTTGCACCAAATACAGCTGTTGCCGAAGCATCCTTGAGAACAGAGATAGTGTTTATTTCATTGGGATTCATTGCAGCAAAATCACGTTCAACACCATCGACCAGTACCAGAGGAGCGCTTCCGTTCCAGCTTGAGAGACCGCGGACATAAAGGTTCGCATTGTCTGATCCCGGTTCTGCATCGGTCTGGATTGTAAGCACACCCGAGAGTTTACCTGTAATGGCGTTTGTTATTGTTGTCGCACCAGCCTGCATAAGAGACTGGGAATTGACCTGGGTTATGGCACCGACAACACTCTCTTTTTTCTGGGTTCCATATCCCACAACAACTACTTCCTGTATCTGGGTTACTTCAAGTGCAAGTGCAACACTTACAGGAACTCCGGGCGATGCGGGTATCTCCTGCGTGGCATAACCAATGAATGAAAGTGAGATTGTAACCGGGGCAGTGCCCGTTACAGGAATATTAAATCTACCGTTTATATCGGTAAGGGCTCCGAGTGTGGTGCCTTTCACCACCACTGAAACCCCGATAAGAGCTTCACCTGTTGCAGCATCAGTGACTGTTCCGGTTATTACCTGCTGATAAGCAGACTCACCATCCGGAGGTACAGCCATAGCTGAAACGGAAGCCATTGAGCATAACAGGAACATTATGCACAATTTTGTCGTGATCAGTGGCTTAATCCACCTGAGCCTGACAAAACACAACCGCTTTGTGTAATTATTTTCCATTAATTATAAAATTTAAAATATTAATAATCATTTTGAAGATCGACGGATAAATTAATCTGTCGTCTAGCCGGGCTTTCT
>CAZWUB010000034.1:0-1834 GCA_964637415.1 uncultured Rikenellaceae bacterium | reverse complement strand
ATAATCATTTTGAAGATCGACGGATAAATTAATCTGTCGTCTAGCCGGGCTTTCTGCTTTTGCGTAATGTTTTCATAGGTAAATTAAGGTTTAGTGGTTATTGTTGGTGATCGTTGGTTATTGACGGTAATTATGTTTCCAGGTTAGTTCACTAATTTAAAACAGTTGAAACGCAACAAAGACATGAGCAAAAAAAATTCCGCCCGAAATTGACCTTCTTAAAAAGAAAGATTTCCAGGTTATCAAAACTTAACATATGTTCCTCGAAAATACCAGGTTAGGAGTATTTAAAGTCGGGTCAGCAAATAAATTTTAACAATTTTAAACAATATAAAATTAAATAACAATACCTGAACGGGTTTTTAACATTTCAAAATCCGTCCAGTTATGAACAATTTTTGGTTAATATGCTTATTATCATTATTTTCTATCTACGTATTAAAATACGTATTTAAAAACGTATTTTTTAAAAACAGCCATTAACAGTACTTTTAAAGTTTATTAATGTTGATTTTGCAGAAAGATTAAGAGGCTGTATCAACAGATCTGATCTACCCCCCATCCCCCCAAGGGGGGCTTTGTAAGCATAGGTAATTCAATAAGTCACCTCTTCACCTTCGTGTAGCCACTTCGGCGAAGCAAGGTGAAAGATTTAAGTGTAAAACTATAAAAGGAATGTTTTGAGACTGGCTCTTAACCTGCCGGATCATCATTTTAATTTATCGGTCGGAGCACCGGTCGGATCGAAATTTTGACTTTCCCGGGAGAACTATTATATTTATGTGCTTTAATTAATCAATCCTGTAATTATGAAGAAACCAAATCTGTTAATCCTTATGATTTTCTCACTGACCTTTGTCGCCTATGGTCAGAAAGCACCGACGGGAAATCCGAAAGATTTCAAACTGAAAACCTGTCTTCACTCAGTAAGCTATATGGGTGTATGGCGCGGGCAGGCGACCCTGACCGTCGATGAATTTCTGGTAAAGGCCAAAGAGTTTGGCTATGACGGGGTGATGCTTGCAGCAAAGCGCCCTCATGTTTCACTTATCGATTACGATGATGCTGCCAGGCAGAAGCTCAGAGCCAGGATTAAAGAACTGGGCCTTGAGCTCGTTTGTCTTGCAGGATATAACGATTTCGCCGCAGGTGTCGATAAGGCAGGTATTCCAAATGTGGAAATCCAGGCAATCTTCATCGGAGAGCTAGCAAGGCTCGCACGCGACCTTGGAACCAGTATGGTAAGAGTTTATACCGGCTATGAACGTCCCGACCAGCCATACGATAAGCAGTATGCCCTTGTTGTGGAAGGATTGCAGATGGCAGGGAAAATTGCTGCTAAATATGGCGTAACCCTGGCGATCCAGAATCACCACGACATCGCCCTTCACCATGACGCCATGAAATGGCTTATTGAGGAAGTGAATCTTCCAAATGTCAGAGCTGCCTTCGACTGCTGGTCCCCGACTCTCGAAGGTCTTTCATCTGAAGAAATAAAACAGGCTATCTATACAATGAAGCCATATATAGTCCACACAACCACAGCTGATTATAAAGAACTTCCCAGATTCAGATATGAACTGACCCACAGCAATTATGTTCAGACGATATCACAAATGAGAGCTGTTCCCATCGGTGAAGGATTCCTCGACTATAAGACCTTTATAAATACCCTCAAAGAGATCGGTTACCAGGGTTATATTACTTATGAGATGTGCGAGGTGCTGGAAGGCGGCGGTTCTGTTGAAAATCTGGACAAGACTGCAAAGGCGTTTATTGATTATGTGCAACAGTTTAAATGATGGCGCAGGGGCGCAGGGGCGCAATGGCACAG
>CAZWUB010000033.1:26177-28345 GCA_964637415.1 uncultured Rikenellaceae bacterium | reverse complement strand
GAGGCACTCAGGATTTTCTTCACTTCAGTGCGCATCAGATCCTGTGAGCCGGGATAGCTTAACTTTGCGGATTTTACCGAGGTAACTCCATCTTTGAGCAATACAACATACTGCCCGGGAATTATATCCCCGTCTTTCAGTCCGGCTAAGGTCTGATCCTCTTCCTGAGGCAAATCGATGTCGTTCTTATTACATGAGCCCAGCATCATGGCTGATGCGACAGCAAAAATCAGTAGAATTTTTTTCATTTGTCAGGTCTGTTTTAATGTTAAGGAAAGTTAGTAATTCCGAAATTAAAGTTACGTAATTGCACGGAATATAAATATACTTGAGGAAATTTTTTTGAACAAAGCGGCGGTTTGGTTTTATCCCAAAAAAGGAAGAAAGTTGGGCTAAAGCCCATGTATTATAGAGAATAATCGAATCCGTTGGCTGAAGCCAACGGGAATTAATTACAGTGCATCTTAAGTGGAGTGGGAGGGAATCAGGGGCGTTTTGCCGCAAATTTCATTTATACACTAAGTTTTCTGTCAAAACGCCCTGGCTTCTCTCCCTGTTACTTTATGCAATTCCATGTTTTTCAGAGCGTAACGAAGTGAAGCGAAGAATCCTTCCCGGCAATACAAGAGTAACATCCTTGGCACCGTCATTCCGAACGCAGTGAGGAATCCGGTACGACATGCAGGAATTCTATCCAGAGCTACACCCGACAACTACAACTTTGCATCGCGTTACCGTCATTCCGAACGCAGTGAGGAATCCTTAACGGTTAAGCAGGACTTTTATCCGTTGTGTTATCCAGAACACTTTGTTATAGGGTTACAAGGATATAACCAGGTTAATTATCTCCGCAAATCCGCATCGAGCGATGGGTGATGCAGGATCTATGTGGTTTTATTCTTATAGTTTAATGGAAAGTAGCAATTGGCCTTCTAATCCAAGCTCTACAATCTTCTGAAGTGTTGAGATACGTACTTCTTTTACATTATTCTCAATCTTGGATATATAAGATTTGGTAGTACCTACCTTCTCAGCAAGTTCCTCCTGCGTTAATCCTTTTTCAATTCGGGCCTCATGTATCAAGGCTCCAATCCTGAAGTTTTCATAACCGGCTTCCAGTTCTTCGCGTTTTGTAGTTCCGCGTTTCCCGTAATGTTTATCCTTAAACTGCTCGAGTGTTATTAAATTATTCCTTTTCATTTTCATACTCTCTTTTAATCTTTTGTGCCAATTCGATCTCCCGTTTTGATGTTTTTTGAGATTTCTTTTGGAATCCGTTTACAATTACCACCAATTGACCCTGATCAAAAAAGCAAAATATCCGTAAATATCACTTCCCGTTTTTGAACCCTTATTTCATAAAGTCCCTCAGTATTCTCAATATGCTTATGATATATTTCAGGGATCCTTTGAAGATTCTCGATCAAGTCAAAGGTCCATATGATCTTGTCCTTTACTTTTTGGCGCTGACTGACAAAGAACTTTTCGAAGTAATCCTTGTAAAAAATTATAGTTCTATACTTCTTTTTTTCATTCACGGAGCAAATATAATTAATGTTGTCCTTAAGTACAACATATATGTCCGGAAATTGTTTAAATGAATCTCTTGTTACGGCACCTCATTCCGAGCGCAGCGAGGAATCCGGTGCGAATAACACTAAGGTGCGGACAAAACATGCCCCGCCGGGTAGTTAGGAAAAACGTATTATAATACGTTTTTTAATACGTATTATAATACGTAGATCTTTTTTACGATTTCAATAGTCTCATCCGAAGCCGCCTTCATTACTTCCCCTGCCGCCTCCGGCATCAACGGTATTATCTTACCTGCATCCATTATAGAAATATATGTATTCCCGTCTTCCTTCTGATATACAGATATCCTGCATGGCATCATAACAGAGATCATCCTGTCTGCATCAACACTGAGGATCTTCCCTGAATATGCCGGTTTACATATCTCGACGATCTTAACAGGCCTTACTTCCTGTCCGGCTTTTAAAAGCGACATCTGCAGATCAAAAATAAACGGGACCTTCCAGCCTCTGTTTACTGCTTCCGCGGAGATCATTTCAACTGTTTTGTCAAAATCAAATCTGCTTTGCTTCTCAATTATAAAGTTATCCATATGGTATTCAATTTTAATAATTTATAGCTAAAAAAAAGAC
>CAZWUB010000033.1:23680-26077 GCA_964637415.1 uncultured Rikenellaceae bacterium | reverse complement strand
AAACCATTATTGCTTCAGCGATGCTTTAGTAAAAATATGTTCAGGTATCTTCTGATCAAACTTAATTGATGTCATCCTGAACTCTGTTCCGTCTCCCTGTTTTAACATATCCTTGTAAACGACTTTCATCGGGAACCACCGGCCATTGATATTCTCAACTTCGGATAAGGTTGTCCGTTTAAGCAACTGCCCGCTTTTGGCATAAAGCTCCTCGCGCACAGGAACATAACGTTCTGCATCGACCCACATCTTTCTTTTATGGTAGGCCACATCACTCACTTTTGCAGTAAGTTCCAATATCCACGCCTTCCTGTTGTCAATAATTTCATCCCCGGTAACTATGGCAGAATAGATCTCTGTTATTTTCCTGTCTTCCATCATATCTTCATATGACAGATCCGAGCCCATGACTGACTGCCTTAACATATGTCCGGCTATCTGTATTATCCTGTCTGTTGAAGGTGAATAGATCCATAGCTGGTTCTCGAGCTTGAGCATCTTAGTCCCCTGTTCTCTCGCCGGCGAAAGATATTCGGTAAAGGATTGTTTGTCACCAACGGCATAGGATCTTGAAGTAATAGTCCTGCTGGCCCTTGATCCGTGGATTGTCATTGAGGATTCAAAGATCCTGTTATCCGACGACATATTCTGTTCAATCCTTTTTAATATTTCATCCGGATCCTGGGAATGAACTGTATATGATCCTGAGAGCGCTATAATTAATATCAGAATTATTCTTTTCATCATTTAAGTGAATTATGCCTCCAGCTCCTTGAACAATTTTGCTGTCTGACGTTTATATATTCCTATCCCTGCAAGCATCGTACCAATCACTGTTGAAATGAGTCCCGGGATGAATCCGATATAGAAATCGACTGGTTGTATCCTGGCTCTGATATGTGATGGTATCATTACCGCAGAGCCCTGCATCATTCCGGAAGCATCGATGCCGTATTTCTGTATGAGCCAGGCAAAGCTTAACCCGATAATTGTGCCAATAACTGATCCGGCAATGCCTATCATTACAGCTTCATAGATCATTGTCCTGAACACATGTCCCTTTTCCTCGCCCATGGCAAGACGTAATCCTACTTCGCCATAACGTCTTAGCCCGCCAAGCAGCCCGGCATTCCAGAGGACCAGCGACATTGCGAATATAAATATCATTGAAATCATGACAGTCCAGAGTTCAACCATATTCACATACATACCGAGCGATCCCTGATCGCTGAGACTTTTCATTACCGGGGAATAATAATCATTTTCATTATTAAATGATGAAGTAAAACCAGCTGCCATTTCCAGGGCTTTGTCGTTATCATAAAATCCGTTTTTAAAGAATCCGGTAATTTCCCCTGCCGCATTTTCCATGTTTAGCGCGGTCCTCATATCTTTAATATCGGCAATCACCATACCCCGGTCGATAGCTTCAAGTCCGAAGAATACTGTCCCGGATACAATGAAGTTATAGAAAGCCATGCTTCCATCCATTGTGGAACTGATGAGAGTAACCTCATCACCGGGATCTATTCCGAGCTTTTTCGAGAAGGCCTCGCTGAGAATTATTTCGCCTCTTACGGACGGCAAAGCACCTCTTACAAGTGAAGCTGCAAGATTCAGTCTGTCAATTTCTGCGGATCCCGGAGTAAGAAGATCAATTCCCATTCCTGCTGCAGGACCCTGTGCTGCCGTTTCACCGTTTTCATCAGGTACATCAATAAGTCCACCGAAATGTATCCTTGGTGACCATACAGCCTCGGGAAAGTGAGTGTTCATGTAATTTACAAGGCTGTCAGTATCTGTCAGGGCCAGGTCATTTGGGACCTGATCCATTTCCTGTGCATAAGCCTTTGTCATCACTTTCATGTGCCCTGTAGCATGCCGGGCGTTTATCTCAATTATATCGCCCATAAATCCGACTATATAGGCATGCATCATCACTGTAAGCATTACCCCGGTTGCTACGATAATAACCGGAACTCTGCTCCGGCTCTTATCCCTTAAAAGACCTTTTAAAAGAAATTTTATCATTGTATCCTCCCTCTTAAGGCTTCTGTTGGATTCATTTTAGCAATACGCCTTGACGGCCAGTAGCTTACGATCATTGTCACAAGCATAATTACAAGTACTGTCATGATTACAAGACCTGCACTATAAGCAGGATAAAGTGTCTGGGCTATCGACATTCCGAAATCGCTTGTATCAATGGGCATTGTCCAGCCAACCTTAGCCTGCCAGGCAAGGAAGGGCAAACCGTATGCAGCGCCGACGAGTGCAGCCAGTACGGCATTCATGGTGCCTTCGAGTGTGAAGAGACCAACCACCTGCGGACGGGTATAGCCGAGGGCAATATAGGTACCTATCTCCCTCTGGCGCCTGAATATAGAAAGAACCTGA
>CAZWUB010000033.1:0-23580 GCA_964637415.1 uncultured Rikenellaceae bacterium | reverse complement strand
AGTATCGAGCTTTTGTGACGGGAGAAGGAAAATGGACTGTCCGGGATTGATGCCTTTTATCATGATTGATTGCATTCTTCCGCGTGGGTATAGTGAACCCTGGGCAATGAGATAGGGCTCCATATTGCCTTTTTCAATTTCCGACATGAATTCATCAGGCACCTGTGCATGACTTTCGGTTAGGGTAAAGGGATCGAAGGGGTCAAATTTTTCATGCCAGTACTGTCCTCCGCCGATCTCCCAGTCGGTCATGTCATTCTTTGCCTGCTGGTTCCATCCTTCAATTACACCTTTCATCCAGATTATTACAACAAATGAAAATGACAGGACAATAACATTCAGCCAGGTCCGCAGTCCAGCCCCAATGAGATTCCGGTAAGCAAGTTTAAAAGCGGTTTTCATTTAATCCTGAATTTATTGTTTGATATTTTCATCCTTGTCAACCCTGCCATCAATAAGGTAGATCTTGCGCCGGAGGTAGCTGATGACTTTATCGTCGTGAGTCGCGAACAGGAAAGTTGTTTTTAGCTCCCTGTTGAGAGTTTCCATCGTTTTGAGGATATTGTGGGAATTTGCAGCATCGAGGTTTGCTGTAGGTTCATCTGCCAGAACGAGGGAAGGCTTCTTGACCATGGCCCTCGCGATAGCCACCCGCTGACATTCTCCTCCCGAAAGCTGCGGAGGCTTTGATTTAGCCTTATCGGTAATCCCTACCCATTCAAGGGCATCCATTACCATTTTATTCCTTTCGGATGTTGTATAATCAAGAAGAAGAAGAGGAAATTCAACATTCTCGAAAACTGTGTGGACAGCAAGAAGATTATAGCTCTGAAAAATGAAGCCAAGTTCTTTCCTTCTCAGCATGGCAGCTTCCCGGGCATTTAATCTGCTGATTGCCCGGTCGAGGACAAATGCTTCACCCTCCGTTGGGACATCAAGTGATCCGATAATATTGAGCAATGTTGTCTTTCCCGATCCGCTGGGACCAACAAGTCCCGCGAATTCGCCAAGGGAGAGTTGTACGTCTATCCCGTTCAGGGCAGTAAATTCTCCCTTCCCGACAGGAAATCTTTTTACAAGCTTTTCGACTTTAATAACAGGAGGATTTTCCATTTTTATTGAGTTAATAAATAAAGACAAACAAAACCCTTGTACCTACAAACAGGGCGCCGCTACGCGGCTTATTAATATTGTAACATCTTCGTCCTACAAACAGGACGCCTCTACGAGGCTCATAAAACGTTCAAATAACATTCTCTTACAAACAGGACGCCTCTACGAGGCTCATAAAACGTTCAAATAACATTTTCTTACAAATAGGACGCCGCCCTGCGGCTCAATAAATAATATTGTAGCATCTTCATTCTACAAAGAAACCGCCTCTATGAGGCTCAATATTCCGGATAAAAATAACGCCGTAGGCGTGACCTGTTTGTAGTAGACATGATAACATTATGTTTTTGAGCTCCATAGGAGCGACCTGTTAAAACAAAATACATTACATCACTTTTTTGGTCGCCAGGGAATAAATGTACTTGTTTTTTCAATGTACTCTCTGTATTGTGGTTTCTGATCTTTAAGACTTTTTTCAAGAAGCGCTACACCGGATACTTTTATTATCAGTGCAGTCATAAGTATTGAACCGAGTACGGGTAAATAGCTGCCGGCTGAAAGACATATCAGGCCATATCCCCACCAGACTGCCGAATCACCGAAGTAGTTGGGGTGACGTGTATATTTCCAGAATCCTTTATCAAGAACTTTCCCCTTATTTGATGGATCGGACTTAAACCGGGCAAGCTGAAAATCACCTCCTGCCTCGAATGTGAAACCAATTATCCATAACAGGATGCCGGCAAAATCAAGTAAGCCGGGGTTTCTGTCAGCGCCTTCTAACTGAGCCCCGAGAAGAGGAGCGGAGATTAGCCACATCAATACACCCTGTAAGAGAAAAGTCTGGAAAAATGATACCCACCAATATCTGTTCTCACCATATTTTTTTCTGAATTCTTTATACCTGAAGTCCTCACCCTTCCCGTAATTACGCCATGTAAGATATATTGAGAGCCGTAAACCCCAGATGGAAACAAGAATTAAAAGGATGATCTTCCTGAAACTATTACCATCTGTATTAATGAAATAGAAAACTGTTGCAATAACAAATCCAAATCCCCAGAAAAGATCAACAATGCTTACATTTTTCAGAATGATGCTGGCAATCCAGAGACCCGTCATTATTATAATGATGAGTAATAAAGCCTGAAAGAAGATATGTGCAAATGTCATTTTTTGTTAATTCCTTTCCATCTCTGTTTTTCCCGAAAGGGGGTGCAGTGTTTTGCCTTTCCCCCGGGGAAAATGAAAGGGGGTATTTTTTCTTAAAAAGCTGAGGTCTCTATTTCAGCAGTAAATTAAATATAAATGATTTTCTTAATCATACATCAATGCAACAGATGCAGCTCCGACGCCTGCATTTAAGCCTACTACAGGAGAAATATTGACCACTGAAACCGGTTTTAATGAAGTCAGTTTCTCCATCTCTTCAGAATACCATTTGGCTGCAGCTTCATTGTTTGCATGCAGAACTATATAATTCCATATTGATTTTCCTTCACCGGTCTTCTTTATATGGTCAATTACCTTCTGCATATTGGCTTTCTGGCTGAAAGCTTTGTCAAAGACAATAGATTTTCCTGTTTCATCAACGGATACTATCGGATTTATATTAAGTAAGTCAGCAATCCATCCTTTGACATGAGAAACCCTCCCGCCGCGGACAAGATATTTAAGTGTCTTGACGCTTACAAGGATGCGGGCATTTTTTATCCATTTTTCTGCCTTTGCAACAATCTCATCATGAGAAAGCCCGGCTTCAATCGCTTTTGCGGTCCTGAGGACAATCAGTCCCAGTCCGCCTGAAAGATTCCTTGAATTTATTACCGTTATTTGTTTTCCAAACTCCCTTGAGATCTTCTCAGCCGCTTTCCTGCTGCTGAAAAAGGTACCGCTGAGCTTTTCACTCAGATGGATCGCGATAACCGAGTCGTAATGAGATGCGAGGTGTGAATACATATTGATAAATGTATTTTCATTTACCTGAGAGCTTTTAGGGTATTCTTCCGATTCATCAAGCAGTGAATAGAACTGTTCGGGGCGGATAGTTACTTTATCGAGATAGTGATTCTCCCCGAAGCTGAGATTGATGGGTGCCATATTGATCTGGTAATGATCAAGAAATTCCTGTGACAGATCACAGGTTGAGTCAGTTACAAGAGCAATTTTCCATTTTCTCTCATTTGCAGTCTCATAATGCCGGATCATGTCATCGGCTTTCTGAAATGTAATTGTTCCGGCTTTCCTCAGATCCTTGAAAAGTTCAGCCGGTTCACTAGTGTGAATGTGGATCCTCCGGATTTTGTCCGATCCGGCTATAACAACCGAGTCACCGAATCTGCCGAGAGTATCTGAAAGCATTTTTTTGTCGTACCTGCAATCCCTGATTATTGCCTCAGTGCAGTATCTGAAGTTAATGACTTCCGGAAATGTCTCTTCAGTTTTCTGAAGATCGGCTGTGGCAGCTGTCCCTGCCATTATCATTTCCTTGATGTTCCTTTTATTTATGAATTCAATGATACCCTCAATAAATACAACAAATCCTTTGGCTCCTGCGTCAACAACATTGTTTTTCTCAAGAATTGCAAGTTTTGTCCGTGTTTCCTGAAGTGATTTTGTTAAAACATCATAGGCGCTCATCATCAGGTGATTAAAATCAGAGAACTTATTCCAGCTGATGTAAATAAAATCGGCCATTTCCCTTATAACAGTGAGCATTGTTCCTTCTACCGGCTTTGCCACAGCTTCATAGACATAACTTACAGATTTTTTAAAGGCCTCGGCGAATTGTTTGAGTGTAACAGATTTAAAATCACCTGTTTCATTGCTTAATCCGTAGAAAAACTGTGCAAAGATGATCCCGGAATTTCCTCTTGCATTCATCAGGGTGGCCTCAGCTATCCTGTCGGCAGTTATTTTATATGACCTGTGAGGGTGAAGCGATTCAATAGCTGATCTTACCGTACCGGCAAGATTTGTACCCGTATCACCGTCCTTAACCGGGAAAACATTGATCCTGTTGAGCTCAACCTGATGCTCGATCAGTTTCCTTGCACCGGCAATAAATGCATAATACAGATTACGTCCGTCCATCTCGACAAGTGGCGCTGCTGCTGATATTATCATTCGGATTGAATTTGATAAGGTAAAAGTAATAAATAAACAGCCAATATTCGTGTTTGTTCGGCTAATCTGCAAGATTGTATTTATTCCAGGGTCCAGGGGTCCAGGTTTCAAGTGGGTTAATACAAATTCAGGTTGTTGTATCCGGTATTCAGTAATCGGTAATCGGTAATCGGTAAGTCGACAGAATACTGAATACTGATTACCGAATACCGAACACTTTGACCCTGAAATTTTGGAAACCTGGAACCTGAAACTCTATTGTAACAAGTCTTCTAATGCATCCTTCAGCTCCGGGAACCTGAAATTGAAACCTGCTGCCCGTATCTTCTCTGATGAGATCCGGCTTCCTTCAAGAAGAATTTCCGACATCTCTCCGAACATCAATTTCATGATAAATGACGGAATTGCGGGAAACCAGAACGGTTTGCCAAGTTGATGAGTCAGTGATCCCATCAGATCGCTGTTTGTTATATACTGAGGGGCTGCAGCATTATAAGCTCCCTTCATATTCTGATCTTCAATCGCTTTTATGAAAATATTGCACAGATCATCAATATGTATCCAGGGTACATACTGTTTCCCGCTTCCAACAGGAGATCCGACACCAAACCTGACCGGAGTTATTAACCTTGACATAACACCACCTTTCTTTGCAAGTACAATTCCGGCTCTGATCTTTACTACCCTCAATCCTGCTTCCGAAAATCTGTCCGCAGCTTCCTCCCATAACCTGCAAACTTCACCCAGAAAGTCGTCTGCGGGAGGATCTGTCTCGCTGAATATCCTATCCGATGTAAGTGTACCATAATAGTTTGAACCTGAGATTGTAATAAATGCTTTCAACCTTTTACCCTTATCCCTTGCCGTTTTCCGGATCAGATCAGCCGTCTTTACCCGGCTGTCGATTATATCCTTTTTCCTGGCTGATGTCCATCTTTTATCTCCGATACCGGATCCTGCAAGGTGAACAATAAAATCGGCCTCAGTTATAGCCGTATGATTAATCTCATCCTTTCCCGGATCCCAGAAATATGACTTGATGCCGGAGTTTTTTCCCGGAGAACGACTAAGGAGGGAAACTTTATAACCCTTATCTTTCAGTTTCATGCTGAGATGCCTGCCTACCAGGCCTGAACCACCGGTGATCAAAACAGTATCCATTATTTCTCCATTTCAATATTCCTAATCGTTTCCTGGAATTGAGAAGGGGTTATTCCCTTAATTTTCTTGAACTGCCTGTTGAAATTTGAAATATTTCCAAACCCCGACTGATATGCAATCTCAGATATGTGGTGAGTGTCTTCGGTCAGGAGCTTGCAGGCATACCCAACCCTTATAGTCAGAAGATAGTCTTTGAAGTGCATTCTGTAAGTCTTTTTGAAAGTCTCGTAGAATGCGGTGTTCGACATATTGGTTATTTTCAGCAGATCCCTGATATTGATGTTATTCTGAAAATTCTGCATTATATACCTGCTTGCTTTCTGCATGGAGCTGTAATCGTCGAGCCAGAAAGGTCCGCTGAATGCAGGACTGGAAAGGATATTATATTCATTTGTTGTGGCAAATATCCTGAATATGTCAAAGAGAGCAAATAGTCGCTCCTGATCACTCATATCCTGCATTTTCAACATTATAGAGGTAATCTGTTTCTTTGCCTTGCCAAAAAATACATATCCCCTCGATGATTCTGTTATAAAGCGGTTCAGATTACTGTTTTCAGGCAATGTGAAAAACTTGTCTCCAAGAAAATCATAAACAAACTGAATGACAATTCCTTCACCCTGAAACCCATCAGGATTCTCAAAATATTCAGGATCACATAAGCTTTCATGTGGTGTAAATGCACCAATGAAAACCAGATCGTTATTTTCGAAACGGTCAATATTATCTCCTATCATCCTCTTGCCTCTTCCTTTTGTTATAAGGCATAATTCATATTCGGGATGATGATGCCATTTTGTAAACTGATTATTTTCCCTGTAATATATAAATGATTTATGGGGTTCCTGGAGCAGCCTGACTTTTGCAACCTTCATATCTTCCAGATTATAATACAAATAAAAAATAAAAAGATGACTTTCCCTCGCTGTCCGATGTTAAAATTGCATAAAAATACATTGTATTATGTTTATAATCATCGTAAATACGACGAAAAGTATTTTCATTTAGAACCGCAGATAGTTATTTTTGAATAGGATAACGTTTTTCCGGTGAAGATATGATAGCTTTCAGGTTTGGAAGGGATAATTTGTAAATTAATTTACAATGAAGAAAAAATTAATCAATATTTTAATTCTTACAGGATTGCTGATATCACGGAATACCCTGACCGCAAATACTGAAGAGAAGCATCCTCTGATCTTTCCGGTTCCGATTGATATTCAGGTTTCTGAAGGTAAATTTATTATTGATTCAAATACCTTCATTGTAATTCCGCAGAAGCCTTCCGGCCAGGACAGATTTCTGGCCGGACTGATGTCAAATGAGTTTGCTGATAAATTTGAGCTTCCTGTGCTGATCAGAAGTAAACCTTCTCTGGCGTTTAAAGAGAAATTTATTCTTATTGGTGATATCGCTAATCCACTTGTAAAATCATATTGTGACCAGAAAAAGTTGTCGGGTGAATTAAAAACCCTTGGGGAGGAAGGTTACATAATTTCGGTTACTTCAACCGGCATCATCGTGGCATCAAATACAGTGAAGGGAGCCCTTTTCGGACTCGGATCGCTCCGGCAACTGATAAGGATTGATGAAGGAATATTGCAGGTGCCGCAAGTAAAAGTTAAAGATTCACCCCTTTATCCCTTTCGTGGAATCAAACTCTATCTTCCGGGAAGAGAGAATATTACATTCTTTAAAAGGTTTGTGAGGGATTTTGCGTCATATTACAAGTTCAATACAATTATCCTCGAACTTAATGCAAATATGCGCCTTGAACGTCATCCTGAGCTGAATACCGGGGCAGTTCAGTTTGCAAGGATGCTCAATTTCAGCCGGCTCGACCGGCCCCCGGGATTACATATGGAATACCAGAATTCGTCTCACCAGGATAATGCTGACGGTGGCATTCTGGAGAAGGAGGAAGTGGCCGACCTCGTCAGGTACATGAGACAGTTCAATATGGAGGTCATCCCGGAACTTCCGTCCCTGACACATGCATATTATCTTCTTGCGGGACATGAGGAGCTTGCGGAGAATTTGGATCAGCCTGTTCCCGATACATACTGCCCGCTCAAACCAGACAGTTATGAACTTTATTTTGATGTTCTCGATGAATATATCGAAGTAATTCAACCCAAAATCATCCATATAGGTCATGATGAATGGAGAATGGAAAAGGATCTGTGTGAATTATGCAAAGGAAGGGATTACGGGGAACTTTATGCAGCAGATGTCGTTAAGATCCATGATTATCTTGCAGGAAAGGGTATAAAGGTGGCATTATGGGGAGATCATTTGCTTGAATCAGTCACTGAAAAGGAATTCCAGACCTGGAAGTCATCGGCAGGATATGAGTACCGGATCCCCGGAGCTCTGAGACCGGAACAGGTACTGAAACTTATACCAAAAGATATACTTGTTTTCAACTGGTTCTGGGATGAACCGTCAAACGACAAACAGGTTTCAGAATTCGGATTCAGACAGGTTTACGGTAATCTCCGGGCTGATATCGGTCAGTGGGATGAAAGGCATAATACAAAAGGACTCCTGGGAGGAGCCCCTTCTTCATGGGCCGCTACAACAGAATTTAATTTCGGGAAGGATCAGCTCATCGACTTCCTGGGTTGTTCAAACCTCCTGTGGTCGGGAAAAAGTATTCCTGTCAGCCGGCTTGCTCAGATCACCGATGCCCTTGCAGACGATATTAATTTCAGGTTCAGCGGCAGGAAACTTCCTTCTTATACCGGAAGCAAAGTAACCCCGGTTGATATCTCACCCTGGTTCAACTCTGCTTTAACAACCGGAATTGACAGCCTTAATTCCGAAGACCTTTTAAAGGGAAAATTAAGTTCCGGGAACAGGATATTTAAACTAAATACTTCTGCGGCAGACAACCTGCGGGCTGCTGTTGTGTTGACCCAAAAAGATATTTCAGGGAAGCTGGCAGTTTCTGGTATTAAAATAAATAAGGATGTCAACAGCCTTATCTTTCTTCATGCATGTGCCAGGGAAGGAAGTAATCAGAAAGCCTATGCTGCTATTTATAACTTTTACGACACTTCAGAATTACTGGGATGGTACGAGGTTATTTACGAGGATGGTTTCGTTATTACAATACCGGTCAGATATGGAGTTAATATTCTTGACTGGAACTGGAGGAAAAGATTATCAGGAAATGAAAAACCAAAAATAAAATATAACCAGAACCAATATGCATATTCAGCTCCTTCTGTACTTTGTTCGGATAATGGCTCTGATCCGGTACATTTCTTTGCATTTGAATGGGAAAATCCAAGATATGGGAAAGTTATTAAGGAAATTAATATCAAAGCAGCCAATTACAATCGTGATAAAACCAATGCAATCATCCTTGTGGGACTGAGCATTGCGGAGAACAGCGTGAAAATGAAGTCCACAGGGACAGAAAGACAATGATTTTAATAAAACTGATCCTGAATTTATGATTACAGAACCAAATCCTCAACCTGTATCCGGCACAGAACGACTTGTATGTGTTGATGCCCTCCGGGGCTTCGACATGCTTTGGATAATAGGTGGTGCTGAAGTAGTTATATCACTCGGCAAAGCTTCAGGAATTGGTTTTCTCAGCAATCCGGAGATTCACTTTGACCATACCTGGGGACAGTTTCATTTCTATGACCTTATTATGCCCCTTTTCCTTTTTATCGTGGGAGTAGTGATGCCAGTCGCATTCCGCAACAGACAGAGAAAAGGAGCCACCAAAAAAGAACTGTACCGTCATATTATTAAAAGAGTAGTTGTACTTTACATCCTCGGACTTATAGCTTCCGGTCACCTTCTGACTTTCGATATAACAAAAATGCATTTATGGACAGACACTCTGCACGCGATTGCTGTCGGCTACCTTGTCAGTTCCATCCTTATTCTGGAGGTTAACAGGAAAGTGCAGCTGGGGATAACTTCAGGATTATTAATATTATACTGGCTTGTGATGGCGCTTATACCGGTTCCCGGTCACGGTGCGGGTATTTATGAGCCTGATGTCAATCTCGCACTTTATGTCGATAATGCTGTATTAGGACACTGGCAGGAAGGTGCCGGCTGGACTTATATTCTCACAAATATGACTTTTGTGTGTTCAGTTATGCTGGGTGTTTTTGCCGGACAAATTCTGCTTTCTGATTATAAACCAATAAGGAAAGCAGGATTAATTGCCCTTATTGGAATTTGTTGTGTGATCGCCGGAAAGGTATGGGGAATATGGTTCCCGCTTATCCATCATCTGTGGACCAGCTCCCTGGTACTGTTTGCAGGTGGGATAAGTTTCCTTTTGCTGGCCCTTTTTTATCTCGTTATCGATATTCTGGGTTATAAAAAGTGGGCATTCTTCTTTGTTGTAATAGGGATGAATGCAATTGCTGTCTATGTTGCCACACATCTGTTCGATTTCACATTAATCGGGAATGTGTTTGTCGGAGGACTTTTAAGGTTCCTTGGGCCATGGGCTGATTTTGTGGAATCCACCACTGCCCTGGCTGTTATCTGGCTCATTCTGTATTACATGTACCGTAATAAAACATTTATTAAAATCTGACAGATAATTTACACAATTTGTCAGGATAATAAAATAAATAAAAACAAGACTGATGACCGAAAAAAAATCTTCAAATCCTAACATTCTGAGTCTGTTGTGCTTTCTGATTCTGTTTATGCCTTATGGTCAGGCACAGGATACAAACAGGCTGACCGCTGAAATTAAGACTCTGATTTTCCCTATTCCACAGAAAATTCAACTTACAGATGCTTCATTTGCCCTCGATGAGAAGATCACAATACTTATACCTCAGGAACCAGGGAAAAATGACATTTTCCTTGCAAGTTTTATTATCAGGGAGCTAAGTGACAAATACGGGATTGCATTGAAAACTGTGAAGTCAACTGCAATTCCGGTTACAGGCAGGTACATTTTAATTGGCAGGTTTGACAATCCTCTGGTCAGCAAATACCTTAAGCTGAATAGCCTGATTGTTTCACAAAAAAATCCTGGTCCGGAAGGCTATTATCTTGAAGTTTCTGCTGACAGGATAATAATTGCAGGCAGCGATGATGCCGGGGCATTTTACGGGTTACAATCACTGAGACAGCTGATGGATGCCGGCGATGGCAAAAAGGTTCATGGATTAAAGGTTACAGACTGGCCTGCTTTCCCTTTCAGGGCTATCAGGTTATATGTGCCCGGACCGGAAAATATTGCATTTTTCAAGCGGTTCATGCGCGATTTCATGTCGCTTTACAAGTATAACAAGGTGATCATTGAACTGAACTGCATGCGCCTCGACAATCATCCGGAGGTAAATGCCGGCTGGATCGAATTTTCGAAATCGCTTCAGTATTCGAGATCAAATTCCACTGAAGGTCTCCGTGGTGAGGAGAAGAACTCAAGTCATTTCGACGCCGGAGACGGATTCATAATCGAAAAGAATGATGTGAGGGATATTGTAAGATATGCAAATGAGAATTTCCTTGAAGTCATACCTGAAATTCCTTCACTGACTCATGGTTACTGGCTGCTCACCCGGCACCCTGAGCTTGCAGAATATCCGGGAGATATATGGCCGGACACTTACTGTCCCTCAAATCCGGATTCCTATAAGCTGATGTTTGAAGTATATGACGAGTATATTGATGTGATAAAACCGAAAATGATCCATATCGGCCATGACGAATGGTGGGGGGCACCTGTCGGGGTATGTCCGCTTTGTAAAGACAGGGATTATTCGGAACTGTTTGCGGGAGATGTGAAGAAAATTCATGATTATCTGGGATCTAAGGGGATTAAAGTAGCAATGTGGGGCGATTATCTTCTCGAAAGTGTAAGAGAGAAAGGATTTCAGAACAGGACCTCCTCAACAGGTGTTAAATATCAGACACCTGGTGCGGTCCGCCCCGAAATTGTCCGGTCGACAATTCCCAAAGATATTCTTGTATTTAACTGGTTCTGGAAGGACCAGAGCAAAGAGCTTGAGCTTCAGGATCTGGGTTTCAGCCAGATTTACGGAAATTTCACTCCGAATATCAGCAACTGGACAGAAAGGATAAAAAAGGTTGATCTTCAGGGAGGAGCTCCTTCATCATGGGCTTCAACAAATGAATTCAATTTCGGAAAGGACCTGATCCTTGATTTCCTGGGATGTGCCAATTTCGTCTGGTCAAACCATATTGTTAACCAGAGGGAACTCATAGAAATTGTCAATTCGCAACTTCCTCATATAAGATCCTTGCTGAATATCAGCAGGATACCAAGTGAAGACGGAGATCCTGTTGAATCAGTAAATATTTCGAAGGCATTTAATTTCTCAAAAAATTCAGGCACATTTAATATTGATCTCAACTCACTGATAACCGGAAAAGCCATGACGGGGAATAAGATCTTTAATATCGGTCCGGCTGATAACTCCGGAAAATGTGCTGTTGTCGCAGGTGTCAGGGGAAAGGATGAAAATCCTCTTCCGGCCAGAGTGGAAGGTATTCCTGTCGGCGAAGATGTAAGCAGCCTGATTTTTTTACACGCCTGCGCACGTCCTTCAGAAAATCAGAAAGCCTATTTCAATATCCCTGATTTTTTTGACACGGCAGATCTTCTGGGCTGGTATGAAGTCGTTTATGAGGATGAATACAGAATAACTGTCCCTGTACAGTATGGGGTAAATATCCTTGAAATGAATCCCGGAGGAGAAGACAGGCTAGATCTGAATGAAGGGGAGACAGGATCGGCCCAGAATGTTTATTGCTATTACGCAGATCCGGTGATCTGTTCAGCCGGTGATCCGAAGCTTACGTTTTATGCATTTGAGTGGGTCAATCCAAGATTTGGGAAAAAAATAAAAGAAATAAATCTGTGCGGGACGCAGGGCTATCAGGCTACACAGACAAATTACGGTACACCTGAATATGCTCCCATGAAGAGCAATGCTATAATTCTTGCAGGATTGAGCAAAGTTATCAGGCGAAAACCCTGGGTACCGGAAGCGGAGCTAAAACTAAAAAGTAAATAAGATCTCAATAATCAATAATCAATTTAAAGTATAAACTATGAGCAAAAAGGAATTAATGTTCACCGGATCTGATACCGAAGGCGGAATAACTTCAGGTTATCAGATGAATGACGGAGTAAAACTTAAAGTTCCGTATTCATTTTTCGGTTCCATTTACGATGAAATGGAGGAAAAAGCACTTCTTGCAGTTCTTAAACAGGAGTCCCAGACAATGGGGCCTCAGGTTGCACTTTTCCAGAAGGAATTTGCACAGGAATTTACTGTAAAACATGCACTTGCGACCACTAATTGCACAACCGGCATGCACGCGGCAACTCAGGCTTTGGGGATTAAAGCCGGTGATGAAGTTATAGTCACACCTATAACCTTTATAGCAACCTCACTGGTAATCCTCAAGGAAGGTGCAAAACCGGTCTATGCTGATATCGATCCGCGAACATTCAATATCGACCCGAATGAGATTGAAAGCAAGATCACCAAAAAGACAAAGGCTATATATGTAGTTCATTATGGTGGACAAATTTGCGATATGGATCCAATAATGGATATTGCACGTCGGCATAATCTGTTTGTCCTGGAAGACTGCGCCCATGCACATGGTGCAAAATACAAGGGAAAACAGGCTGGCAGCATAGGCGATGTTGGTGTTTTCAGCTTCCATTCTCTGAAAAATATGGTAACCCTTGGAGAAGGAGGGATGATTACAACCAACAATGATAAGCTTGTTGAGAAAATTCAGCGGATGAGAGTAATGAGTATCACCCATTGGGATCCGGAACAAACCAGTTTTGAATTTGCCGGTATAAAGCTTGAAAAGAAAGACGTGAAAGATTACTGGATCCCTTCACATTTTGATGTGATAGATGATGAAGGCAAGTGGGGAAACAATTACAGGATGTGCGAAGCCCAGGCTGCCGTCGGACGTGCACAGTTGATGAAGCTTGATATGCTGGTTGAGAGAAGAAGAGCAAACGGCCATCGTCTCAGCGAAGGTATAAAGGGTATCGAAGGAATTACCCCGCCTTATGAGGATCCTGATTGCTACCATGCATTTCATCTTTATACACTTTGTGTGGAACCTGAAATACTCGGCGCTTCAAGAGATGAATTTCTGAGAGTCCTTTATCAGGAGGAAGGCATTCAGGGCATCCTTCACTATCAGCCGACATATCATTTAACAGGAGTGAAACGTGCCTATAACTATCCTGATAAACTTTGCCCCAATGCCGAAAAATTCTTCTATGCCCGGCAGATGAACCTGCCAATGCACCCACGGCTGACTGACAATGACGTGGACATGATGATCGAAGGAATCAGGAATGCTGCCAGAAAAGTAAGGAAATAGTATTTGTGATCAGTACAGAGATAGTATTTGTGATAAGTGCGGAATGCACATTAATGGGGGTGTAATCTTAATAAATGAAGAAGATCATAATTTCATGGATTCTGCTTTTTGCCTGCAATCTGATGTGGTCATTGCAGTTTACATGTATTAAGCTTACCCAGGACCAGGTTGGACCATACTTCACGGTATGGGCGCCAATGCTTTTTGCAGTCATTCTTCTGGCTCCATTCGTAGTAAGGGATTTCAGAAGAGGTGGCAAGAAGTTTAAGGATATTCTGATATTTGTTCATCTCGCCATTCTGGGAGCATTCCCCGCCCAGGTTCTGATGACATGGGGAACACAGTACTCCCTTGCAAGCAATTCGGCAATTCTGACTCTGACACTTCCGGTAATAACTGCAATTTTTGCATTCCTCCTGCTTAAGGAAAAAATGAACAGGATAAGATGGCTTAGCTTTATAATTGCAATTTCAGGGGTACTTCTCCTTTCAACAGGTGACATTAAACAATTGGATTTCGGGACAAAATACGCACTTGGTAACTTTCTTATTTTCCTCGCAATCATCGGAAATTCATATTATAACGTAGGATGTAAAAAAGTTTCTGCCTGGTACAGCGAAATAGAAATGGTATTTTATACCTATATCGTAATTGTTATTTTGCTGACACCACTGGTGCTTCACTTTGAGAAAGATGTATTTGCAAGGATTCCTGAATTCACTTTGCAGACATGGACAGGAATGGCACTGCTTACAATATTCCACAATTTTCTGTCAATGGTATTGTTCTTCAAGGCTCTCAAAACGCTCGATGCAATGCAGGTTGCCCTGTCAAATTATCTTATTGCCTTTTTCGGACTCCCGATTGCTGCCATATGGCTGGGAGAAAGACTCAACATTCAGGCTGTCACCGGAGGGATACTTGTGCTGCTTTCTACATTGCTGATAACAATTGCCGATTATAAAATGAGCCGTGATTTAGTAAATTAACCAACAAAAAACATAATAATGGAAAATAAAATCAAATGGGGTGTTATCGGTTCCGGCGGGATTGCAAAGCGCAGGACTATTCCCGAAGGGATAATGAAAGCCGGTAACGCTGCACTTATATCGGTTTATGACATTGATCCGGAGGTAAATAAAAATGTAGCAGAACAGTTTGGAGCTGTGACATCACCAGGAATAGAGGAACTTCTGAATTCCGGAATTGATGCCGTATATGTAGCTTCACCTGCAGACAAGCATCCGGAACAGGTTATCTCCTGTGCGATGGCAAAAAAGCATGTATTGTGTGAAAAGCCCCTGGGAATGACTGTAGCCGAAGCGGAAAAGATGATCAGTGTATGTGAAAAAGAAGGTATCATACTTGGTGTAGGACTGATGATGAGATTCGTGGAACAACATAAGGCTGCACTTGAATTGATTCAATCCGGGAAACTGGGCAAACCTGTTTACGCAAGAGCCCAGCTCTCTTGCTGGTACCCGCCTATTGCCGGTGCCTGGCGCCAGGATCCCGCAACAGGAGGCGGCGGATCTCTTATGGACATGGGCAGTCACTGTATTGACCTTCTCGAGATGTTCTTTGGAAATGCGAGAAGTGTCAGCTGCTTCATTAACAATACTGTTCATTCTTACAGATCTGAGGACAGTGCTGTGGTTTCTATCCTCTTTGAAAACGGAGCTCTCGGTACGGTTGACACCTTTTTCTGCATTCCGGACAACAGCAGTAAGAATATTCTTGAATTATACGGATCTGCAGGAAGCATAATTGCCCGCGGTACTATTGGACAGGGACCGGCAGGCGAAATGACTGCATATCTTGATTCAGAAACATCAGGATATAATGCTGCTCAGGAACGTAACACAGATTATGGAATACAGATTAATCCTGTTCCTAAAAATACATATCTGGCAGAAATAGAGGAATTTGGAAATTCCATCCTCGAAAACAGAAAGCCTTCCAACAGCTTTTTACATGGTCTTCGCAGCCTGCAGGTGCTTGAAGCCTGCTACAGATCGGCGAAAACTGGGAAAATTGAAATTATATAATTAAAAAAATGATGAATAAAACATTACTTGCCATTTTTGCCCATCCCGACGATGCGGAGATAGTATGTGCAGGAACATTGCTGCTTATGAAAAAAGCAGGATGGAAGGTGCATATTGCCACAATGACAGCCGGAGATAAGGGTACAACCGAGTATACAAAAGAAGAGATCGGGAACATGAGGCAAAGAGAGGCTGCTGAAGCTGTAAAGCTTCTGAACGGATCTTATACCTGTCTCGGACTCGAAGATGTATATCTCATGTATGACCGTGAATCCCTTAACCTGACAACCTCCCTGATCAGGGAAGTAAAACCTTCAGTCGTTATTACTGCCAGTCCTAACGACTATATGGTAGACCATGAAATGACTTCCAGAATAGTTAAGACCGCCTGTTTTGCCGCCGGAATTAAAAATATGGATTGCACGGAACTCCCTTTAGATTTCATACCACACCTGTATTATTCCGATCCGTTGGAATTGAAGGATATATTTGGAGTCAGGGTTAATCCTGATTTCTTCGTTGATATATCAGGGGTAATGAAACTTAAGGAACAGATGCTGGGATGCCATAAAAGTCAGAGGGACTGGCTGCTGGCGCACCATAAAGTGGATGAGTACATCCTCTCTATGAAACATTATGCCGAAATCAGGGGAGCGGAAGCCAATACAATTTATGCTGAAGGCTTCAGGCAGCACCTTGGTCACAGTTTTCCGCAGGATAATCTTATAAAAGATCAGCTTCCGGAGCTCTGTATAAAGAATGAATCCCTGGACTTATTAAAAATCAGATGACATGGCCCGTAAACTTAGTATGCTTGCACCCGGATGGTGGGATTTTACAACCCTTGATGACGATCTTCTTAATGATGCTGCAAAGCTTTCCCCGGAGGATCTGCCTCAGCTTTCAAGGGAAGGATTTAAAGTAATTATTTACGATACAATTGAAGATTTTTATCTTGCCGAAGCTCTGGAGTACATAACTGCCTGGAAACAGGCAACACCTGGAAAGCCTGCAGGTATTTGCGGTCCCATCGGTCCGACTGAACAGCTTCCTCTGGTAGCCAGGATCGTAAATGAACTGAAAATTAACCTTTCCGATGCACATTTCTGGGGGATGGATGAATGGTATGTCGACGGGGAGGAAGTACCGGTCAGCCATCCTCTGTCTTTCGAAAAGGCCGACAGGGAAATGTGTTTTAACCTTATTGATAAGCAACTCAGGATGCCTGATTCAAATCTTCATTTTCCGAAAGCCGATACAGGTCCGTACATTAAAAGCTGGGAAGAAGGCATCAGGTGTGTTGTAATGCAGGGCGGACAGGGAGATACGAAACATTGGGCTTTCAATGACCCTGTAAGGAGGGAAGGAAAATATAAGGATAATCCCCCAACTCCGGAAGAATTCAGGAAACTTACAACAAGGATTGTGGATCTTCATCCCATAACATGCATGCAGAATGCAAGGACCAGTGGAGGAGGGGTGGTAACAGGTGTTCCGGTACAGGCGCTTACAGTTGGTCCCGTTCAGACATGGATGGCAGAGAAGGTATCAATCTGGCATGCAGGTACTCACGATAATGCTTTCGGACAAAGGCTCACTGCGCTGATGATCAGCAAAAGGATCACTGACAGCGCTGTTCCGATGTCGTTGCTTGCTGATCACCCGAATGTGCAGTTTAATTATTACAGAGGAGGATTGGGAACTTGTGATGTTAATATGCATTGAGATTTAAAGAAATGGAAAAAATTTTAAATGATGCACTGAAGAATGCAGGTTTATTATTGCTTGGTTATTTCAATAAACCTGTCTCTTCCACCCAGAAAGAGTCGCAAAGCAGCATTGTGACAGTAGCTGATCTTGAAAGCGAAAAGCTGATAGTAAATATGATCAGAGCCAGATTTCCTGATCATAATATTCTGTCCGAAGAATGTGGCTTAATTGATAACAAATCGGAATATACATGGATTATTGATCCTCTTGACGGCACATCTAATTTTGCGTCAGGGATCCCATGGTTCGGGGTGTTGATCACCCTTTTAAAAGATAATAATCCGGTAATGGCAGGTGCATATCTTCCTCTTCAGGATGATCTGTACTATGCTGAGAAAGGCAAAGGAGCCTTTAAAAATGGCATTTTTTTTTCAATGCCCGCAGATAAAGAGTTGAAGGATTCATTATTTGCATTCTGCGTTGATTATACCGAAGATCAGGATTTTCTGAACAAGGGTCTTGAAACATATAAATCAATTGTAAGGCAATCGAGAAATATAAGATCAACAAATTCGCTTGTCGATTTCCTGTATGTTGCAGAAGGTAAATTCGGTGGTGTATTGAATCTGTTTACGAAAGTCTGGGACATTTCGGGTTTGGGATTGATAATATCCGAAGCCGGCGGAATGATGAAGAATATAAATGGTAATGATCTTTCTTTTCCCGTTAATAAAGAGCTTATCGAAGAGAATTTCCCGGTTATAGCCGGCAACAAAAAAATCGTGCAACAGGTTTTATCCATTAATTCCCGGAAAATATAGAACTCTCACCATATTCATTCTATTGTCATTGATTCCCTGCGGGGATTATTAATCACCTGGGCATGTTGCCAGGGATGAGATATATTCCAAATGGATAGGTTGAACCATAATGGTTTTCATTGCCCGTTAGGGCATACATGCCAATAGAATTGCATGGGGAAAATGGGTTTTATTGCCCGTCAGGGCATTAATAGGGTCATAATTCAAAATATTTTGAGGCATTTATTGCTTCTGATTTTCTAAATTGCGCTTTCTTGTATGTTTATTTTTAGATGGAACATGATCCATGAAAAGAAATCCTCAAATATCTGTTCTGCTGTTAATTATTTTTTAACATCTGCTGTCTTTTACTTCCTGCAGGAATAAGCCTGAACAAATTTCTGTTTCCACAATTGAGGCAAGGAACATCACCCAATCCGAAGCTGTTGCTGGTGGAAAGGTAAACGCTGTAAAGCCTGGCGCAGTTATGTCACGGGGTATTTGCTGGAGCACTGAAACGTCCCCTTCCCTCAGAGATAATTCTGAAAAAAGCGGAGGCGGTGCGGGAGATTTTTTTATTACAATCACCGGTTTGCGGCCAGGTGCGGAATACTATGCAAGGGCATTTGTAATAAGTGCTTCAGATACAATCTATGGTAATATAATTTCATTTGCCACCCCGGACTATGGTTCACTTTCCGATATTGACGGCAATGAATATAAAACTGTGACAATCGGTACCCAGATCTGGATGGCGGAAAACCTTGGAGTATCAAGGTACAATGACGGTAAACCAATTCCGCTGGTGACTGATTCAATGAAGTGGACTTCATTATCCACACCTGCTTTCTGCTGGTACAGTAATAATCAAGAGGTTTATAAGAAATCTTATGGTGCGTTATATAACGGATATACAGCAGGGTCGGGGAGGTTATGCCCGACCGGGTGGCATGTGCCGTCTGATGCAGAATGGGATATACTGGCCGGTTCTCTGGGTGGATCTGATGTGGCAGGAGGAAAGATGAAAGAAGCAGGAACATCCCGCTGGGTTAGGCCGAATACCGGCGCTTCAAACATGAGTAATTTTAATGCCCTTCCCGGAGGACTGAGATATTTTGATGGCAACTTCCGCGATCTCGGTTTCGGCGCTTATTGGTGGTCTTCAACTCAGCTTAACCCTGAAAGAGCTTTTTTCAGGTTCGTTTTCCATGAAGAGAGTTTAATCTATCGTTTTGATAACCTTAAAAGAATAGGTTTCTCTGTAAGGTGTCTGAAGGACAAAAAGTAACGGATCAAAGCTTGAGAACTGAGTACTGTGGGGCGGCTGTGTTTAAATGTTGCCGGTGATTTACATCCCCGGAGAGGATTACTTATCAATAATCAAGGTAGAAGTTTCTCTGACCGGGCGAAATCTCCAGTTGTTCCATTTCAAAAGATCCATTCACCGGTATCCAGAAAGAAAGTGTTACTGGAATGTGCCAGGGAGTATCAATTCTTCCGCTTATCCTTCCGTTATCAAAGCTGATTTCTTCAATCTCCAGACCTCCGCATGCAAAATTAAGGTCAGTACCAACAAATATGGGTGATCTTCCGTCCCAGGGTACTATCTTCATCAGCATGCTGTGATGACCTTCTATTGGTCCTGTCGGTATAATTTCTCCCTTTGCAAACCTGCCAGTTATCTTTTGCTTTTGGAAATCAAAAACAAGAAATTGATCTCCATTAAGGTTTCCTGTAAGCTCTGTATTCAGGTCAATTTCATACTCCTTTGGCTTATTTGACCAGTTGACAACTGAAAGCATATTCCATTTTTCCAGATTGTTGCACCGTGGAGTGATACTGGTAAGCATTATTTCCGGAATTGCCGGATTAAAAATGTCGACTGGTCTTGATGCTTCATTTACAGATGGTATGACGTGTTTGTAAAGCATCTTCCTGTCTTCATCAATTATGGCAAAATCCTCGGTAAAAGTTATAAGGTTTCCGCCAATAAACTGGTTTAAGGTATTTGTAAAAGCTTCCCCATTGCTGAACAGTCCTGATGTAAGATTTCGTCTGTCGTTCGGAAGTGTCTTTTCCTGTCGCCTGACCATCATGGCATCGGGATCTACATGCCAGAGGTCGGCCAACCAGGTACGAAGAATGTTTTGTCTGTATTTTGGAAGTTCTTTTTCATTCCAGAAAGATTTGACATCGCTGCCCGAACGTTGTGAATCGGCAAGTCCCAGGGAGGCTCCATAGTGGCCACCGCATACAGAAATATATGCATCATCCCCGACTCCCCGTCTTATCGCTTCAAGCCCTTTCCGGTATGCTTCAAGTGAGGTTGACGTCTTATCAAAGAACTGCTGATCGGTGTCAATAAAAACAGACCTCATGAAGTCGAACTTAAAATATCTGAATCCCCAGTCAAATGCAATTTTCCTGAACTGGTCCTCAAGATATTCACATACACCCGGATAGGTAAGGTCAAGGATCAGATGATCCCGTTCATTCATGAAAAAAGTGCATAATTTGCCTTTGCTGTTCTTTAAAAGCCATTCCGGATGATTCTTTGCCAGTTTGCTTTCATGGTCGGCAAGAAAAGGTGCCAGCCATATTCCTGGAATGTAACCTGCCGAATTAATTTGCTGAGCCACACGTTTCATGCCGTCCGGGAAACTCTCATTCACTTCAAAATCTCCCCATTTGTTCATATCCCAGCATTCATCTATCAAAAAGACATCAAAAGGCATATGATCCTTCTTAAATACTTCTATATCTGCGTCAAAAATCTTCTCATTATAATTGTCCGCATGATAATACCATGTGCAATATGCCGAAAGTGCATCCCTGCCGGGTTTGGCGATGTTATGAAATTCTCTCAGCCTCTGTGTATAATCACTTATAAGCTGATGCGGATCATCACCTTCTGATAAAATTATCCATTGGCTTGTTCTTACACCATTTACCGGTACTTCAACTCCTTCGAAATCGCACTTTGCACTTATTTCATTCAGGTTGAGACTGTTATCAATCGAAACAGAAATATCTGCAAGGTGAAGGTAATGGGTCTGATAACCGATAAACAGATTTTGTCCCATGCCCCTGTCGTTGTTAATGATCAGGAAAGGATCACAGTTCTGGTCGGATTTTACAGATGCTTTCACTGCCTCAACATCAGAAATATTTTCATTTCTTGAAGATCCCGGTGAAAAAACTGCAGGAAGGTCATTCTTATGACGGAATTGCTTCAGTATCCTCCAATCCGCAACATTACCAAACCTTAGAGATTCTTTTCCTGTGATATAGAGCGGGTATAATGAATTCAGCAGGATGTTTTTCCTGGTTTTATTTACGACTGACTGCCTGAAGGCAACGAGGCTCCCATCGTCTGCGATCCAGTTCTCTTCACGGATCTCCCCGATATTTGTTAAGAAGACCGTGATATCAATCTTTCCATTCAGACCGAAAAGGAATTTGTCAGTTTTCGTCTCACTAAGTAATTTCCACTTCGATGGATCATCAGTCTGAGGCAGAGTTTCCGGTTTTTTGAGGGATGAAGTAAGAACCAGATCCTTCGAAGTTACAATTCCGGACAGTCCATACTTTTCAATTTTAAAAACTGAAACAGGACCTTCAGGCTTCTGAGAAGAGGTTAAAACCGGGTATGCAGCTGTTAAAATAGAATTTAATAGCAGACAAAAACAAATGATGACAGGTAATTTTTGGTTTCTCATTAAAGTAATTTGTATCAGAAATATTAATAAATTCTTTTTTTACCACAAAGTCAAAATCCATGACTCAAAACCGGATCATTAATAATAATAACTTTCAATTAAAGAAAGTAACACAGAGTTACACAGAGAAATCACAGAGTTACACAGAGTTAATAAAACGAATCTCTGTGGCCCTCTGTGGATCTTTGTGGACCTCTGTGTAATTTTTTAAATTAATCAAATAGTAAAAATAATGTATTACAAAGGGTCTATCATTACTCAACATTTTCCATAGCCCCAATATCCGGAGCGTTACCTGAAATGTATTTTGCATCAATATCAATCAGAGTTTTTCCGTTCAGCACATAATTTTTCTTTCCGGCGTCAATGCAGCGGCTGTTTGAGGATGGCTTGAAAGTGATGTTATCCATATAAGGATCCGCGGAGAAGATATTTCCTTCCTTTATCACTGATTCATTGAATTCGACGAGATCCTCAGTTCCGTTTGAGAAGAACAGGTTATTTATTGCAGCTGAATTCTTTCCGAACTTCTTGAATCCACCCTGGGTATTGCCCATCACAAGATTATTCATTGCAATCAGACTGTTTCCTCCTGTAGCTCCCATCTGATTGTCAACCAGTGTATTGTTATAAAAGCAGATAAGTTCATCCATCGTTGTTGCACCTGCAATATTTTCCCTTGTATTTGTACCTTCCATACAGCCCAGTCCAACCTTACATTCAGCAAGTATATTATGATGAATGTCAAATGTTTTCCCCGTGAATATATCATAGGAAATTATCTGGATGCCGGCATTATTACTGCTGATAATCTTGTTATTGCGCAATATATAGTGAATGTTCTGATCGGGATAATCGTATAATCTTATTTCTATTCCGTCGTCATTGCTGTCGATTATTGTATTATGTTCAACGACGATATCGGTTCCATGATTATTTCCACCAAGTCTGATATCAAGGTCAAGTCCGTCATCCCTGTCATTTTCAACAAAATTGTAACCTACATATCCGCCACCCGATCCTTCAAAGCTCATAGCATCAAGATTGCCGGAAAAGAGATTATTTTTTATTGTCACTTTTGCCAGGATATTAAGGGGGTGATCACCATTAATGATCTTCAAACCGCTGACCTCTGCGCCATCTTTCATAATATTGAAAAGAATTGAATCCTGTGAATCAATAATTGTTTCAGCAATTTTGCTGCTGTCTCCTGTAAGTTTCCATTCCGATGAGATTGCAACGGATTTATCGACATCAATTTTCATTTCAAAATATTGGCCCGGAGCCAGAATTACCCAGTCTCCGTCAGCTGAGTTCTTTACAGCCTCAGATATAGTTGAATAATCTGACGGCACCTTTATTATCTGTCCGTTCTCATTTGTGATTGATTTTTGTTTCTGAGTGCATGAAAGACAGAGCAGAAGACAAAAAAGCGATAGCAAAAGTGTTGTTCTCATAATATGGATTTGTTTTTATTCTGTTCATTTTCTTTATTCATATAGCAATTAATCAATGTTTTTC
>CAZWUB010000032.1:0-29084 GCA_964637415.1 uncultured Rikenellaceae bacterium | reverse complement strand
AGGAATTACAATAAAAATAAAGAATAAAACGTATTATAATACGTTTTTTAATACGTTTTTTAATACGTAGGTAATTACTTTCCGGAGTTAAACAGATTCAATCCCTCATCGAGCCATTTTTTGTATTCTTCCACATTAAGATTTGTCGGCATCGGCTCATTCAGAGGATTCCCATCGTGATCTGTTATAACATAAAGCGGCATTGCATTGGTCCTGAACTTTGAAATTTCAAGATCTTCATTGATCTTGCCGATTGTTTTTTTGGTTTTTCCGTCCAGCTCAGAAATGATCCATTCATTTTCCGGCAACTGAGTCCTGTCATCAAGATAAAGTGCAACTATTACAAAATTTTCTTTCAGGCGCTTAAGAACTTCAGGGTCTGACCACACTCTTGCTTCCATCAGCTTGCAATTCGCACATGCGTGTCCCTTGAAGTCGAGCAGAGCAGGCTTTCCCTGTTCCTTCGCACATTCGAGGCCCTGTTTGTAATCATAATACCCTGTAAGACCATGAGGCATTCTGAATTTATCGCCATATTTTGGTTCAGAACAAAGCTGACTTGAATTAAGAGGATTAAAAGACGGGAAGCCCGGGGTTTGAACTGTACCGGAAGTAGTTGTTGTTACAGTCTTTGTATACCATGATGACTCCTGGGCGGGCAGAAGCGCTGTAATCCCTTTGAGAGGAGCTCCGAAGAGACCAGGTATAAGGTATACAACAAAAGTAAAAACCGCAACAGCCAGGAAAAACCTGAATGTCCCGATATGTTTAAGTTCGCTGTCGTGAACGAATTTTATCTTCCCCAGCAGATAGAATCCAAGCAATGAAAAAAGAACTATCCAGATTGCAAGGAAGAGATCCCTTGATATCAGTCCGAGTGAATAAACACTGTCAACTGTTGAAAGGAATTTAAGACTGAATGCAAGCATAATAAATCCGAGAACAACCTTTACCGAATTGAGCCAGCCGCCCGATTTCGGCATTTTGTTAAGGACAGAGGGGAAGAGGGCAAAAAGAGTGAAAGGGAGAGCAAATGCCAGTCCGAAGCCAAACATACCTATTGTTGGTCTCATCACATCACCTGTGGCAGCTTCGACAAGAAGAGCGCCCACAATCGGACCTGTACAGGAGAATGATACTATAACTGTTGTGAGCCCCATAAAAAATGCAGCAAGGACCCCTCCTTTGTCAACCCTGGCATCAGCTCCTGTGACAAGTTTATTTGGAAGAATAATTTCGAAGGCTCCGAGAAAGGATATTGCAAAAACTAAAAACAGGGCAAAGAAAAGGACATTCGGTATCCAGTGAGTACTCAGTGTATTGGCAAATCCGGCACCTGCACTTGTAAGAGATACAATCAGTCCGAGTGCTGTATAAATAAGTATTATTGAAATTCCGAAAATGATAGCATTAAGTGTTGATCTGCTTTTATTTTCCGAATCCCTTGAAAAAAATGCAACTGTCATCGGGATCATCGGGAAGACGCATGGAGTAAGGATCCCTGCAAAACCGGCCAGTACCGAGATGAGGAAGAATCCCAGGAGACCACGACCCGATTGTCTGGCCCCGTCAGATCCGCTTCCCGCAACAGGCTTATCATTAGCTGTTTCACCAATCTTAATCTCAAATTCGACATCCTTGGGCGGGGAACAGGTTACATTATTACATGCCATGTAATTGACAACACCGGTAACAGTAAATGAAGATTCATTCCCCGTTATCTTCTGCCGGAATTCTGCTTTATCACTGAAAGACTTGATTTTCATATTAAACGCCTCATCAAGTATTTCTTCCGGCTTTGTTACCTCAAAGGTACTTCCGTCAAGTCTGTAGGAAGGAAGGGTATCGAAACGGAAGGTTGTGGGAATAGGTCCTCCTTCCGGAATATCCATCGAATAGATATGTGATCCTTCCTCAATAATTGCAGTCAGGACTATTTCATATGTATTATTTCCTTTCTTTTCATACCCGAAGCTCCATACTGCCGGATCAAAGATCTGGGCTTGTGCTGAAATAGCTATAAGGCTGAAAAACAACATTATATACTTACATTTATTCATGATTCATTAAATATTGTAGATAAATTAAGTAAACGATTAACAAAATACCGTTGAAAATGTTTAAGATACTTTTTTTTCTGAAGAACCAGGTTCAGTCGAGGTCTATTTCATTATTATCCCTGTCTAGAAATTTGTATTCAAGGAATTGTAATGATACAACCGCCTGCACCCTGAGTAATATCCTGTATTTAATATCCCATCTGAGGCAGATGGGGAAGATCCCCTTCGTGAGGTAGGAAGCAACGAAGGGATGGACATTAAGGTAAATTATTTTTGTTTTTATTTTTCCGACAATAAACGCAAGGTTTTTTTCGAGCTCGTCGGTGAAAAGTATTGTAGGTTTGATCTCACCTGTTCCCCGGCACGAAGGACATTTTTCATTTGTTACAATATGCACTTCGGGTCTCACTCTCTGCCTGGTTATCTGCATAAGTCCGAACCTGGTGAGCGGGAGGATGTTATGTTTTGTCCTGTCGTTGGCCATCACCTCCTTCACTTTATCAAACAGAATCTGCTTATTCTCCGACGATTGCATATCGATGAAGTCGATAACAATAATGCCGCCCATATCTCTGAGCCTTAGCTGACGGGCGATCTCTGTGGCTGCTTCAAGGTTAACCTCGAGGGCATTTGATTCCTGGTCGTTACCTGTCCTTGATCTGTTACCGCTGTTGACATCAATTACATGGAGTGCTTCGGTATGTTCAATAATAAGGTAGGCTCCGTGTTTGAATGAAACCGTTTTACCGAAGAGTGCCTTAATCTGTTTATTAACGCCGAAATGATCAAAAACAGGAACACTTCCCTGATATACCTTTACTATTTTTACCTTCTCGGGAGCAATCTCTTTTATATAATGTCTGATCTCATCGGCAATAACCGGATCATTAACATGAATATTGGTGAATGTAACATTGAGAATATCCCTCAGGATTGTAGTGGTCCTGTTCATCTCTCCCAGAAAGAGTTTCGGGGTCTTGGTCTCTTTCCTGAGAGTGCTGAAAGCAGCTTCCCATTTCCGGACCAGTTCTCTGAGCTCTGCATCAAGAACTGCAACCTTTTTACCTTCGGCTGCAGTTCTCACAATGATCCCGTAGTTTTTTGGTCTGATACTTTGAAGAAGAGTCTTCAGCCTGTTCTTCTCTTCCTGATTTTCAAGCTTTGATGATATTGAAACCTTATCTGAAAACGGTATAAGGACCAGGTTTCTTCCGGCCAGGGAAATCTCTGATGAGAGCCTTGGCCCTTTTGTGGAAATAGGTTCTTTTGTGATCTGAACAATAACTGTCTGACCTGTAGTCAGAACATCAGTTATCTTGCCGTCTTTATCAATATCGGGCTCCGATTTGAATTTATGAAGAGGTCCAGGCCTGCCCTGCTTCTGCAAGGCAGAAATGTAATACTTATGCTGTGTCCTGAACTGTGCACCCAGATCAAGATAATGAAGGAAGGCATCGCGCTCATAACCTACATTAATAAATGCAGCATTCAGCCCGGGCATGATCTTCCTGACCTTACCCAGGTATATGTCTCCAACTGAAAAACGGACAGTCCGCTTTTCCTTATCTAATTCAGTAAGCTGCTTATCCTCCAGTAATGCAATCGAGACCTCGGAATCACTTACATCGATGATCAGATCCTTGTTTACCACTTAAAAATCAGAAATAAAATATCAACACCTCCAATACCCTCTTCCAAATACAACAAACCTAAAGATCGTCAGACCTTTAGGTTTAGTATATCATTTCAAAGACCACTCAGCGATCTGTTATTTCTTCTTATGTCTGTTCTTTCTCAAACGCTTTTTACGTTTGTGAGTGGCCATCTTATGTCTCTTTCTCTTTTTTCCGCTTGGCATACAAAGATTATTTCTTAACGTGTGATTTTACCTTGGTAATAAATGATTTGGCCGGTTTAAATGCCGGGATATTATGTGCCGGGATGATTATTGTAGTATTCTTCGAAATATTCCTGGCTGTTTTCTTTGCTCTTTTCTTAACAATGAAGCTTCCGAAACCCCTCAGATATACATTATTACCAGTTACCATTGAGTGTTTTACAGTCTCCATCAAGGCTTCAACCGTTTTCTGTACAGTTACCTTTTCAATACCAGTGTTCTTGGCAATTTCATTAACAATGTCTGCTTTAGTCATTTTGATAGATGTTTAAATTCAACAAATTATTTTGAGTATTCGATTTTTTCAACCCTGCAAATATAAAAATATTATTTATTTAAAGCCAAAGAGTTAAATAATAATTTTTTACTTATTTATTTTATTAGTGCCTTAATTCCAATGAAATAGAAATATCTTTAAACGGGTTTCGGGCATTATCAATAAAAATCGCGGCAGGACAAAGTTACTATAATAACGGATATAATATGCTGATAGTGTGGAATTTTTCCAATTAATATCCGTCCGGTTGAATTAAGCGGTTTTTTTCTTAACTTTACATTCTTGTACCTGTTATATTCTTAACATTATAACTACATGTCAATCAATAAAGTAATATTAGTGGGCTTTGTCGGTAAAGACCCGGTTGTAAGATATTTCGACAAGGGTGTGGCAAAAGCTACCTTTCCCCTTGCAACGAGTGAAACATACACCAACCAGCAGGGAGAAACAATAACAACAACCGAATGGCATAACATCGTTTTATGGCGTGCAATGGCAGAAGTTGCTGAAAAAACAGTTAAAAAAGGCACCCAGCTTTATCTCGTCGGAAAGATTAAAACCCGTTCCTATGTCGATAAAGACGGCAACAACAAGTATATTACCGAAATACTTGCCGATACTATGCTCGTACTTGAGAAAAAACAATCCCAGGGCTCCTGGCAGGGACAAACAGAAACAAAGAATGGCTTTTCTGACAAACAGCCTGCCGCTTCCGAATTTGGCGAACCGGATGTACCTTACAGGTCAGCAGCAGATCAAGGTGAAAAATATACGGAAAACAGGGTCAATAATGAAATTGATGAATCCGGACCGGGAGGAGCTCCGTTCAATGACCAGGTAAGCGGACAGAAAGAGGATGACCTGCCATTTTAGATTGTATTTATAAACATGATCCAGTTGGTCTCAGGTTATCAATTACCATATTCTTTTCTACGGACAGTTACCTCCGGTTACTTCCCCGATAGCAGAATTATTTCTTCCTTTACGGCAGTAATAATCCTTTTGCTGCTATCAACCCTCCTGTCATCATTTGAATCAGCATATTTATCTGCAAACCAGGATGACATTGACAAACTCAGGAACGGCAAAAGAAGAAATTCAGGCATTCTCCTCCGTCTTTTTACCGCTACTGACAGACTTCCCGGGACCCTGCAATTAACCAGTCTCATTCTCAATATAATCATAATACTACTTGCCACAGTACCGTGTACACTTTTATTTGATCCGGCCACATGCCGCTTTGGTTGTTTCCTTGCTGCAGGATTAGTTATATTGTTCCTTATTCTCTCCTTCAACAGATTTTTACCGGCATTATTTACACCCGACCTTAATTTATCACTGGCATTATTCATGGCACCGGTAGTTGCAATTCTCGACATAATATTCGGGCCGCTGGCTTCATTCCTTAAAATTGATCATTCAGTACCCAAAAAACGACCAGGAGCAGGACGCCAGGGGATTACCCGTGAAGGACTGTCAGAAGCATTTGAATATAACAGTGATGATTTTGACGACGATGAAATGATACTTGAAGGAATAGTTAACTTCAGCAATACAAATGTCAGCACAATTATGTGCCCGAGGATTGACGTAACATCAATTGACATACGCTCCGGTCTGAACCAGGTGATCAAGCTGATAATAAGTTCGGGATTTTCAAGGATCCCGGTCTATTCCGAGACCTTCGACAATGTGAAAGGTATCCTGTATGCCAAAGATATACTGCCATTTATGTCCAATCCGGATAATTTCAAATGGCAGTCGCTGCTGAGAGAACCATATTTTGTACCGGAAACAAAGAAGATCAGCGACCTGCTGAAAGAGTTCCAGATAAAGAAGATCCATATGGCTGTCGTTATTGACGAATACGGCGGCACAGCCGGAATAGTAACCCTCGAAGATATCCTTGAGGAAATTGTCGGCGAAATAACCGATGAAAGCGACGATGAAAACGTACCTTACCGCAAAATAGATGACAGCAAGTTCGTCTTTGAAGGAAGAATATTGCTTAACGACATAATAAAAATCCTGAATCTGAGCACCGATCCCTTTGAAGCGGTAAGAGGTGAAGCTGAAACACTGGCAGGACTGATACTTGAAATTACCGGCGAAATCCCGGAACAGAAACAGGTAATTAAATACGGTAACTTTTTATTCACAATAGAATCAGCCGACAGAAGAAGGATCAGGGAAGTACGGGTAGAAATCAATAATGATAATGACAAGACCTGAGAAGAATTATCTTGCGATAGCAGTCACATTTATTATTCTTACCGGAGGATGCAGGGATATTGCTGTTCCAAAGCCGGAAGGCTACTTCAGGATCGACATGCCAGAACGCAGCTATATTGTAATGAACGACAGTATTGCAAAGTCAAATAATCTTCCCTTTTCTTTTGAATATCCGGAATACGGGAAATTATCATTTGAACAGGACAGCTATTCCGAACCAGGATGGTTCAATATAAGTTTCCCATCATATAAGGCGAAAATATACCTGACGTATATCAATATCAATAATGATCTGGAACAATTGATGGAACAGACATATAAGATAAACGTCAAAAATCATATAATCAAAGCCGACGCAATAGATGAACGGGTAATAAACAATCCTAAGGATAACATTTACGGGATATTTTATGACCTTAAAGGCAATACTGCAACTGCTGTGCAGTTCTTTGTTACCGACAGTATAAAGCATTATCTGAGAGGATCACTGTATTTCGCTTCTGAACCTAATTCAGATTCACTTGCACCGGTAATCGGATTTTTCAGGGAAGATATAATCCATCTGGTTGAAACCCTGAGATGGACTGACAAATAACAGGAAGCTTACTGATGGGTTGTATTACGAAACACTATCTCAACGAATCGGCCATACTTGGTGTATGGAAGATTGAAGAAGATATCAGGACCCTCATGGGAATGGTGGAACTGGATGAAGATGACAGAAAGAAATACAGGGTATTCAAAAGTAACTCCAGAAAGCTTGAATTCCTCAGCGTAAGAGCTTTGCTTGCTGAATTACTGGGGAAAGATGCCAGAATAGTTTACAATAAGAACAACAAACCATTTTTAAAGGACGGATCAAGGTTCATCAGCATATCCCATTCTCACAAACTGACTGCAATACTTTGCAGTGGTACTGAAAAGGTGGGGATAGATCTTGAATACATGAGCGCAAATATCGGTTCCATAGCATTCAAATTCCTGAACAGAAAAGAGAA
This sequence comes from uncultured Rikenellaceae bacterium, assembly GCA_964637415.1. Classification (GTDB taxonomy): domain Bacteria; phylum Bacteroidota; class Bacteroidia; order Bacteroidales; family VadinHA17; genus LD21. The sequence continues at coordinate 21,620 of CAZWUB010000032.1, read as the reverse complement.
AGTGACAAAAAACGCTGAAAACCGGAAATATCATCTTTATATTCACTGGTGTGCAAAAGAATCTCTTTATAAGATTTGTGATAAGGAAGGTATAAGCTTCAGGAATAATATAAGAATTCATCCGTTTGAAGTGAAGGAATCGGGAGAGATAAAGGGAGAGGTCCGGACACGGAAAATTAATGAGTCCTTTGATCTTTATTATTCCAGATACGACAATTACGCAATCGTGTGGACAAAAAAGAATTATGGCGACAATAAAATTCCCGGGGAAGGTCAGCATCTCATTGCTCCTCGACCCAGATAAGATTCAGGATGGAGACCTTCATAACATACTCGATGTGGCGGTGCGATCGGGTGTTGATTATATTATGACGGGAGGCAGCCTGACGTTCCGGAGTATTGACGAGCTGATCCGTTCTGTTAAGGAATATTGCAGGATTCCGGTGGTTCTCTTCCCCGGCAATCTGCTTCAGCTGAGTCGTGAAGCTGATATCGTGATGCTTCTTTCTCTTATCTCGGGAAGAAACCCTGAATTGCTTATCGGCAACCACGTAATAGCTGCACCTCATCTAAGGGATATAAGGGATAAGCTTATCTCTGTCGGTTATATTCTTATCGGATGTGGTTCTAAAACATCTGTTGAATATATCAGTCAGACTGAAGCTATACCATGTGACAAGCCCGACATTGCCACTGCAACAGCTATGGCCGGGGAGATGCTTGGCCTGAGTATGATCTACCTCGAAGCAGGCAGCGGGGCTTCAGGTTCAGTCCCGGTGAAGATGATCTCTGCAGTAAGGGAAAATATAAATATCCCTCTTGCAGTAGGCGGAGGGATACGCAGCAAATCTGAAATAACAGAGATCTATAAAGCCGGCGCTGATATGATAGTTCTGGGAAATGGCTGTGAAAAAAATCCCGCGTTGCTTGCTGAAGCCTGTGAGGCAAGAGACAAAATCCGTCTATCTGTATAATTCAAACAAAGGCTCTCCGGTACAGGCATTGGGAAAAGGTACCTTGCAAAGAAACGACAGGGTGACCGCAATGTCGGCCATATTGACCTTTCTTGTAACTGTAAGCCTGTTTATCGCCCACCCATACCATACAAGCGGAACATGTGAATCATACTCATAGGGAGATGAATGGTCCGTAACAGATTCATCATGCTTCTCAACCCATCCCGGATTGAGGGTTATTATCACATCACCCGATCGCTGGGGACTATAATTATTTATGATCTTTTTAAGGTTGCCATTACCAAAATCATTGGACTCGAAAGCAGAATAGGGATATGCTGAAGATACTCCTGTGAACTGAACGAGAAATCTGGCCACTTTCTTCTGCACTTCCTCAATTGGTATCTTTGCATCTTCTATAAGCGTACGGTTAAGAAAAATCTGTTTCTCAACATATCCCCGCACCCAGTCACCCTCTCCATAAACCGCATTAAGGTAACTCCTGAGAAGCTGCAGAGCCTGGTTCTGCCTGAAATATCCAGCCGGTATCCGGCTGGCTTCAAGTATTGCCGGGATCTCGGCTATACCATGAGCCGAAGTAAAATAAACAAGTATGTTCTTTTTCCCGAGGTTATCATTCAGGTACTTCAGAAGATTTTCTATTTCCCTGTCAAGCCGGAGGATTGCATCTGCCATTTCAAATGATGAAGGTCCAAAACGGCGTCCGATATAATCGGTCGAAGCGTAACATACTGCAAGAAAATCAGTTACATCATCTGAACCAAGCCCTTCCTCAGCTATAAGTTTGATTGCGAAATCAGTAGTCAGATTATTGCCGAAAGGGGTTTCTCGCAATAACGACAGATCACGATCAGAACCGCTCCTCCCTCTTGTACTTAACTTTTTCAGATCATAGGGGAAATGATTTACCCCATTGAAACCCGATTCAAAAACATTTGAATCAGGAACACAATCAGCATAATCAGCAACCGGCCGTGATAAAGTCCAGGGATTATTCAGATAACTGTCGGAATGCCTTGCAGCATTAAAATCGCTTACCCAGGGAGGAAGCATTTTTGTATAATAAGTGCTTGACATCCAGGTACCGGTATTCTTATCATACCAGAAGGCACCGTCAGCGGAATGACCTGCGGAAAATATTACAGGGCTCTCATTCAATCCTACAGAATAGATCTTTGCCTTTTTGTTGGTCGCAAGCTTCAGCTCATCGGTAAAGGTTGAAGCCTGAAGATTTGCCGGGGAATGAAGCCCCGATTCATAGCTCCCTCCCACAGGATCGACTGAAACATCTTTGGTACAGTAAATAAGTTCATCCCTTAACGGAAGATACCAGTTGTCTGATGTAATCCCGTGTTGTGAAGGTTCAGCACCCGTAGCTATAGTGGCATGTGCCGGTCCCGACCGGGTGAGTAAGTAATCATAACCTGCATTCTGAAAATAAGTACCTTCATTCAGAAGCCTCCTGATCCCGTTCTCCCTGAGTCTGTTCCTGAATTTCTCAAGCTGGTCGTACCTCAGCTGCTCAACAATTATCCCGACAACAAGCTTTGGCTTGTCCGGAGGTAGATATGCAGCCTGGCCGGATGTCTTTAATCCAATTAATAAACCCAGATATATAATTATAATAGCCTTAAATATCCCTTTCCCTGTCATAAAAACAAATAAAGTATTTAAATCCCTGTTAAAAAAAGTTCTGCACAAAAGTAATTTTTTTAACCTTAGAAGCAATAGCAGTTAAGCGGGGATATATACTCTTTTATCTGCGGACAACCACAAACCTTGCCCTGTCAGTCGCTTTTGAGGATCTGTTACGCACCTGGAGAATATAAACCCCACCTTCGAGCTTCGATATATCTATATTAAGCGGGCTGTCCTCAACGGCATCTTCAGTAAAATCCGTCATCTTTTGTCCCATCGAATTGAATATCATTATATTGACCTTGCCAAACTGTCGCGACGGGAGAACCAGGGTGAAACTGTTTTCTGCAGGATCAGGATAAATAATCAGACCCGGAGTATCAGTAGTATCAACAGGATTAACAAATGGTACCATAGCTATATTTAAAGTAACAGCCTGCCCTTCAACTACTACCACATCATCAATCTGTTGTCCGATATAACCTTCAGCAGTAATATTCAGATCCCAGGTTCCCGGAGCCAGCATCCTGGAAAACCTTCCAGTAAGTGTATCTGTGTAAATATGGGAACTGTCCTTATCATGGCCGGTGATAAATATTCTTGCAGCTACCGGCTCTCCTGATTCCTTGTCCGTTATATGCCCATGAATGCCGTATAATGCATTTTCGAGGTAAGCAAGCAAAGACCTGTAGTTATACTGCCATATTGAATTAAGCTGCGACTCCGGTGTAACATATTCATCATGAAGTTCTATTGTTACCTCCCGTCCCTGAAGTTCCCATGTTACAAAGTCCTGCCTTCCCCCATTAATTGAATACCAGTCATAACCGAGGGTTACGCCATTATCAAGAAAGGTCATATAACCTGCCGGAGAATAAAGATGAACAGTATCAGCATATTTTCTGCTGATATCATAAAACCATTCATCATCGGCATGCAGCCACCACCTGCTGTCCCACGGGTAATTAACAACTTCTGCACCTGAATGGAAATTCGCCGAAAGGCAGAACCTGCGTTTACGGAGAAATTCCACCATGCTGAGAGTTTCTTTCTGCTTAACAGTATTTGGTGTCTCAGGGTCAGGAAAATTCCGGTTCAGATCATAGCCCGCGGCATTAAATCGTACAGGCGATGTAATTGTATTCCCGTTTTTGTAGGTACCATCAGGGTTTGCAAGCGGGTTTATCCAGATCTCGAGATTGTCAACCATGTTCCTGATCCTGGTACTGCTGGTATAGTTCTTTAAAAGGTAATCGGCAAGGCGAAGCATCAGAATAAATCCGGCTGTTTCATCACCATGTATCGTTGAAGTATAAAAAGTCTCAGGCTCATCCTCATCAACAGATACGTTATCTGATATTTTCAGAACCAGTATAAGCCTTCCGTTAATACTTGTTCCTATTGTATCAATATTGCAGAGCGATGGATAAAGAGTCGGGAAGCTCTGCATTATCGAGTCATACTGGGTATATGAGGGATAACTCTCCCACTCCATCGCATGACCGGTATTCTCAGCCGTCTTTACAGACTTCCCTTCAGGAAGCTCAGCAAGTTCATAATTAAATTTCTTCGAGATAAACAATTCAACAGTCAGAGGCGACAGGACAATTTCAACCTTTTTATTTCTTACAGAGCTGACTGAGAGAGTCCGGGAAAGATCCTTTAACTGTTCAGAATCCGTAAAAGGGATGGTGATCCTTGCCTGCCCGTATTGTCTGACAACATCTCTAAGGAAATCATCCGTGTCAGGGTTCTGAGACAGGCACTCCAGGGGAAATAATGATAAAAGAAATAATATAATATTCAAACTTTTTATCATACTTAATTTCAGACGTTGAATCTGATATTCAGAATATCGCCGTCTTCAACAATATAATTCTTACCTTCTATATATAATTTCCCGGAATCCCTGCAGGCATGTTCTGAACCCAGAGTTATAAAATCATTATATTTCATAACCTCAGCCCTTATGAATCCTCTTTCAAGGTCACTGTGAATCACTCCGGCAGCCTGGGGTGCAGTCATGCCCTTTTTTATTGTCCACGCCCGGATTTCTTTTGGCCCTACTGTAAAAAATGTCTGAAGGTCCAGCAGTTTATAAGCTGTTCTGACAAGTTTATCAACCCCCGGTTCTTCAAGTCCGATATCCTTTAAAAATACCTTCCTGTCATCAACATTCTCCAGTTCGGCGATCTCAGCCTCAATTTCTCCGGCAATTACCAGTATTTCGGCATTCTGCCCCAAAAGAAATTCCTTCACCCTTTCAACATACTTGTTCCCGGTTACGGCAGATGTTTCGTCAACGTTACAGACATACATGACAGGTTTCATTGTAAGAAGAAAGAGATCATCAATATATTTTTTCTCATCTTCCCTTACGGCAAGGGTCCTTGCCACATTGAAACCTTCGAGGTGGATCCTGTAACGTTCAAGAACTTCAATTCCCTTTAGAGCTTCCTTATCACCCGATCTGGCTGCCCTTTTCAGACGATCGATCTTTTTCTCTACCGATTCATGGTCCTTTACCTGCAATTCAAGGTTTACTGTTTCAATATCCCGTACAGGATTTACTGATCCCTCAATATGCGGAAGCAGGTCACTGTCGAAACATCTTACAACATGAATCAGAGCATCCGTATTTCTGATCTCACCAAGGAACCGGCCACCGACCCCCTCTCCTTTTGTAGAACCCTTTGTCAGTCCCGGTATATCTACAATCTCAACAGTTGTATGGACTATCTTATTCGTCGGCTGATGTTTCTCTAGCTCATAAAGTCTCTGATCAGGTACTTTTACAACTCCCATGTTTGCTTTCGAAGGGCCGGAGCCAAAAGCACCCGTTTCTACCTTAGTATCAGAAATACAATTGAAAATTGTTGTTTTGCCGACACCGGCGATACCGATTATTCCGCAGTGAAGTGCCATTAGTTTTAATAGTTATAACGGATGCAAAGTTATAATTAACTTCAAGACTAACGGCAATCATGAATAAATCAAGGGTTATATTAGTATATTCATTACCCCCTTCCTGAGAGAATAACCGTCGACCTAAGTGTTTTTGGGGACAAAAGTTTCCTCCCGCTTAAGGCGGGAGGTGGCCAGATCATAAAATAAGCTAACACGAGAAAAATAAATGGTCTGGCCGGGATGGTTTATTTAATTCTGAGAAATAGGTTCACTTTTGCAAGATCCTTAAGAAGTATCCTCTGCTGTTCTCCCGTTGCCATTGTTTTCAGAGTGATCTCATTGCTCCTTATCTCATCCTCCCCGGCAATGATTAGAAATGGAATATTTTTTGACCCGGCATACGATAGCTGTTTCTTCAGCTTAACCGGATCGGGATATAACTCTGATCTTATTCCGGCAATTCTAAGCTTATTTATTATTCTGAGGGCATAATTCAATTCCTGTCCGCCGAAGTTCACAACCATCACATCTGTGGAAGATGCAACGGTCTGATCAAAAAGACCGAGCTGATTCATGACATCATAAATCCTGTCGGCACCGAAAGAAACACCCACACCAGAGACGCCTTCCAGGCCGAAAACACCGGTAAGATTATCATAACGGCCCCCTCCGCATATACTTCCGATTGCAACATCAGCCGACTTAACTTCAATTATCGCACCTGTATAATAATTAAGTCCGCGTGCAAGAGTGATATCAAACTCAGCTTCCCCGGTTAATTCATCCTGGCCTGTATATGAAAAAAGTGTTCTCAGTTCTGAAATACCAGCCAATCCCTGTTCCGAACCGCTGAAAATCTTTTCGAGTATCTCCAGCTTTTCCTCTGTAGTCCCTGTCAACCCGATAACAGGTTGAAGCCTTGTTATTGCTTCGTCTGAAATTCCTTTATCCCTCAGTTCCGAATTCACTCCGTCGATACCTATCTTATCAAGCTTATCGATGGCAACAGTAATATCAGTCATTTTACCTCCTTCACCGATATATTCTGCTATCCCTGAAAGAATTTTCCTGTTATTGACCTTTATTACTATTTTGATCTTCAGCCTGGCAAAAATATCGTCGATGATTTTGATAAGCTCATATTCATTCAACAGCGAGTTGCTGCCTATTACATCAACATCGCACTGAAAGAATTCACGGTATCTTCCTTTCTGTGGTCTGTCAGCCCTCCAGACCGGCTGTACCTGATATCTTTTGAACGGGAAGACGATCTCATCCCTGTGCTGAACAACAAACCTTGCAAACGGTACGGTAAGGTCATATCTTAAACCCTTTTCACAGATCTTCGATGACACTTTTCCGGAATCACGCTTCAATAATTCTTCGTCTGTTGTTCCTGAAAGAAAATCCCCGGAATTAAGTATCCTGAATAAAAGCCTGTCGCCTTCATCTCCGTATTTCCCAAGAAGGGAGGAAAGATTTTCCATCGCAGGAGTTTCAATAGGCTGATAACCATATAATCTGAAAACCGATTTTATAGTATCAAATATGAACTCACGCCGTAGCATCTCACCGGTCGTAAAATCGCGGGTCCCTTTGGGAATGGAAGGTTTTAGCATAAAAGAAAAAGGATAAAAGACAAAAGTAAGAAAATCTCAGTACTTTTCCGGTACGAAAGTCTGATCCGATACGGGAGGCCTGACGTACGCAACATCGTGCTTCAGCGGAGGAAGCTTTATTGATTTCATTGTAAGATCTTCATAAGGAATCTGAGAGAGAAGGTGATCAATTGTATTCAGCCGGGCTCTTCTTTTGTCATCGGCACGAACTACATACCAGGGTGATTGTTTTGTATCGGTATAGGAGAACATTTTATCCTTGGCCATCGAATATTCAACCCATCTTTCCCTCGATTCAATATCCATCTGGCTGATCTTCCATCGCTTTGTAGGATCTTTAATCCTTTCCTGGAAGCGCTTTTCCTGTTCCCGGTCACTTACAGAGAACCAGTATTTTATCAGAATTATCCCGGATCTGATTATCATCTTTTCGAACTCGGGACAGGATCTGAGGAATTCTTCATATTCCTCTTCGGTGCAATATCCCATTACCTTTTCAACCCCTGCCCTGTTATACCAGCTTCTGTCAAACAGTACTATCTCGCCTCCTGCGGGTAATTCGGTAACATATCTCTGAAAATACCATTGTGATTTTTCCCGTTCAGTGGGAACACCCAGGGCAACGATCCTGCAGATACGCGGATTCAGACAGCCGGCAATAGTCTTTATTGCACCTCCCTTACCGGCAGCATCCCTTCCTTCAAAGATAACAACGACCTTAAGCTTTTTAGCCTTTACCCACTCCTGAAGCTTTACAAGCTCTATCTCTTTTTCACGAAGGATATCCTCATATTCCTTCAATCCGAGCTTTTCCTTTTTTTCAGGTGTATAATCATGATAAAGATTTTCCTTTTCAAATTCTTCAACCCTGATCTTTTTCTTTTTGCCGTCTGATCCCATATCGACAGAATTAATTGATACAGAAAGATAAGTAAATTTCAGGAAAAGAAGAAATGTTAAAATCATTAAAAAATAACTCTCAATTACACTGAGTTCCACAGAGGTCCACTGAGGTCCACAGAGAATCGATTTGCAAACTCTTTGACTCTGTGATTTTTCACTCACCGAAGCCTTCTTTGACGGCCGAAGCTCTTGCGGAGGCTGTGGCATAGGTGTGCTCTATGTAACTCTGTATAAGTTTTTAAATAAGTTACGCAGGAGAGTTTATTAGCTAATAAAGTCAGATCCGTGAGGTGAAGGCGGGCTGTATTTACTGAATAAACGGAATTGATAAGGGATATTTATACCATTCGCCTTTTGAGGCTTTTATGCTTGCGATTACAATGCAGACTATTTCCAGGATTCCCAGGAATACAATAATTGGTATCCCGATAATTATTATACAAAGAGGTGTTGCAAGAATCATGTAAAGAAGTATTGACAGCTGGAAATTCAGTGATGCCTTCCCGTTAATATTCACCCACGATGACTCATCTCTCTTTGATAACCAGCAAATTAATGGTCCGATTATCCCTCCGAACGGAAAGAAATAACCTGCAAAGGCTGATAAATGACAAAGCATGGCCCAGTTCCTTTCAGATTCCGGTATTCTTTTGACCTCTTCCATGATAATTGTTTATTTAAAAGACGGTGGTTTTTATCCTTTGATGCATCAGTTGAACCTGGCCAGGCGTTTCAGATCGGAAGGGAGGAAACCATCCGGATTAGAATCATCAACCGTATGTGAATTATAATAATACATATTGGAATCATCAGTCCCTATAAGCATCTTGAAACAATATCCTCCTGTAACATCACCGGAAGGTCCTACTTTATGAAGTATCACCGTAGAAGGGGATCTCTCCTGTATCGCCTTTACAATCTCCTCTTCTGTTACAATTTCAACCTTACCTGAATAAATTGCCCTGATCTTATCCTGATCACCTATAGCCGGCGACAGATCATCCTGTTTGACCAGAATTCTTCTGGCCAGGACAGAAGGGATATTTTCGTTATAAAATTTAAGGTATCGTCTCCCGGTCTTGGAAGGATCTTCCATGATCAGTCCGGCATGCTTCTGCATAAATAAAAGAACAGCTCCAAGTTTATAGCCGTAATCCATATCATCTTCCCCGGAAGATGAAAGCGGAACGGCACATATCTCCGGCAAGGCAGAAATCCTGTTAACATATTTCCCCTGAACAAGATTTATAAAATTGAATGCTGAACCCGATTTATCCTTATCATAAGTGGTTTCAGTAAGCATTATAAATGAATAATCAGATTTTTTCATCCTGATCTCAAATTCATCCTGGTCAATAAACTCAAAAGGAGTTATTGTCCAGAATTCCTCCATGGCTTTTTTTATGAAAGCATTGAATGGAGAAAATGCATCATCCTCAAGAACAACACAGGTTGTTGAGGATGAGAACTGACTTATTTCATTTTTAGAAGGAAAAGGGGCCTGCGCCGCAAGCAAAAGAGAAATCAATGCCAGAGGCAGTACAGCAATAGCTTTCTTCATAATTATTTATTCATTAACAGGCAAATACAGAGGATTCTTTTCGTTGAACTTCCGTATATAAACGAACATAAGCTCCTTCTTTTTCTTCCTTGGCAACTGAACAAACTCCTCATATAACTGTGCATCTTTCATCAGAAGAAGTTCAGTATTATCAAGATCAAAGTCAAGTACTTTCCCCGATTCAAAATCAACAATAAACTGCTTGATCTCACTTCTTGACATATTCCTCGAATACGGAGAGTAATATGAGCCATAGGGAGAATAATAATTACCGTAATAACTGTAGGGAGAGTAATAAGAGTAATAAGGATCGTAATAGCCGTAACCATAAGGATAATTGGAATACCTTGGATCATAAGTCATTACATCAGCCACAAAATGGCTGATATTTCCTACAAAAGTGATCCTGTTAAAATTATTCTGAACCTGGATATACAGGACGCCATTACGGGCATATCCCCAGATATTGCTTTTATCCACTTCCTGCCTTATCCCCATGTTATCGTAGAAATAGATCTTCTTCGATTCAAGCACATCCTTGAAGAACTCTTTGTCATTATAGTCGGCCGAAGTAAGGATTTTTGCCTTCGGTATCGGACTGTTCGCCTTCACCTGGTCAAAATTAAGATAAATGCCATCCCTGAACCTGAAATCAGGAGTGTATATGACCATTCCTTCCCGTTCCTGCCCGGTTAACGGAACGAACGAGAACACAGAAAGATATAATGCTGATACAGCAATTTTTCTGAATAACTTCTCCATCTCCTTAATCATTATTCTTTTTTCGTTCAAATATCGTACCGTATTTGCAAATTTAACGATTTACCTGAAAGAGAGGTAAATTCTTCAAATGTATATTTATCATATATTTTAATTAATTTTGCAATGATGTCGATAAAAGGATTTTAAGTCTTGTCAATCTTCAGTAACCATGCCAAAGGAAACAGGGATACCCTATAATGCGGATTCTGATCATCCGCCCAGGGAAACATTTGAAAAAAACAGAAAAAGAATAGAAACATTATCATATGCTGCCATATCAATGCTGATACTGGCTATAATATTTCTTCTGATTAATCTGAGATTACCTGCAGGAATTCTCATAATAACCACGGCCATAACAGGATTGTACCTTGTAAAACAGGTTACTTCATCACTGAACTCTGTAAAAAACCTTCTTGAAGAGGTTTCTTCTGCCAATACAAGAAAAGATAATGTGATAACAGACTTCAGCCATAAAATACGTGAACCGCTGAATAACCTTGTTATCATAACCGAAATGCTTATGGGATCGGATCTCGGACAAAAGGAAAGAGATCTTGTTGAAACTTTTATAGCCTCAACAAAAAATATGGTCACTTCGGTAAATGAACTTACAATGCAATCAGCTCAGAGCATAAGCTTTGAATCAAGAAAGCATATAAGATTCAACCTGATGTCGACAATCCAGAATACAATTGAACTCTATAACCTGAAGGATAAAGCAAGCATTGATTTCACCCTGAACAAAAAAGAATATTTCGATATTGAATGCTCGGGAGATCCCATTATACTTAAGCAAATACTTCTTGATATTTTTAACAGTATAGAGAACCAGGATTCCGGTAAGCCCGTTAAAGTCACAATAGACGTCAAAAAGGTCAGGGAGTCGGGCAGTGAAGTGTTTGCCGGTTTAAGGATCAGGACCAATAATAATATAGCCCTGATAAATGAAAAAGAATTACAACAGAGCCTTGCTGCCAGGCTGATTACAAACAAGAGAGGCCTTTTCAGCCAGGAACTTGGAACAGATTATTCGATCCTCAACATAAGTATTCCTTTTACTCTGGCAGTAACGGAACAAAGACTTAAGATTGTACCGCAGGAAACTACTGACCTTGACCGGAAAGAAAAAATATACAGAGAACTCAAAGATATCAATATACTGCTTGTCGAAGATAACCTCATCAACCAGAAGATAACTCTTCTTACTCTTAAACCTCTTGTAAACAGTATTGATACTGCATCCAACGGAATGGAAGCCCTTAACAAGGTAAGTGAATCAAAATATGATATTATCCTCATGGACATACAGATGCCGGTAATGAGCGGACTTATTGCTGCAGAAAAAATAAGGGCTATTGAAGCGAACACCGAATCACACATCCCCATTATTGCAATTACGGCAAATGCAATGCTCGGCGATAAGGAGAAATGTATATCCGCAGGTATTGATGACTATATCAGCAAACCTTTCCAGCCATCAGTACTCATTGAGAAGATCAGGAAATATATTTAGCTAAGTGTTTTTCAGGCTCATCTCAGCCCCATAGCCGTCAACCTCTGCCCCTGCACCACGGATCAGCTTTGATATTTTCAGTGAGGGTGAAGGAATAAAGGGACCGATTCCCAGAGAATCCCATTTCAGATCAACTGCTTTAATGGTATCCTCAGCAGAACAGACCACATTCGGCCATCTCCTCGGAAATCCCTTCCTGCTGAAAGCCTTTATTGTCGCATCAATAAGAATTGTGTTTTCTGATAAAATGATCATATCCCTGACAGGATCAGTATTCCCAAGAACCTGCCATATCACCGTGAACCAGTCATATACATCAACAGTACTATCAACAGCCAGAACCAGTCTGAGAATCTTATTCAGTGACGGACAGGAAAGTATCTCCTTTGTTTTTTCGAAAGCCTGAGGATTATCCGGTTGATTTATTCCGACAACTGCTACCGGAAATCCGGAAAGGAGATTTGCAGATATGATGGTTTCTTTATGGTTATTCAGAATATTCAATACTTTGTTTTCGTCAAAGGGTTCCGGTGACAGGTTCACAGATATCTCCTCCTGCAGTTTGACAGTAGCATCAATTCCTAGTTTTCCGCCGAGCGCACAAACATCTGATGAATGGTCGAGCACATCAAGCGGACCGGAAGCAAACAATAGATCCTTTGCAGGATCTGTATTGCTGATTATATGATGAATCAAAACCGGGTAATTCCTTATATTCACATCACCACTCACAACAACAAGATATTTTGTGAACATCATCTGTCCGGCTCCAAACAGGGAACTTATAACTTTTTTACCCTGTCCGGGGTAAGTTTTATTGATCCGTACAATAACCAGATTATGAGCAACACCTGCATCGGGCATATGGAAATCGCTTATTTCCGGTTGAAGGGCAAGTCTGAGAGGGGCAAGAAATATTTTTTCTGTTGCCTTTGCAAGCCAGGCATCCTCCTGAGGAGGAACGCCTACAATAGTAGCAGGGTATACTGCATCTTTCCTGTGAGTAATACATGTGACATGTAATACGGGGAACAGGTCAGCCAGGGAATAAAAACCGGTATGATCTCCAAAAGGGCCTTCAGATACCGGATCTTCAGAAGGATCTACATAACCCTCAATCACTATGTCGGCATCGGAAGGTACTGTTAGTTCATTTGTAATGCATTTTACAAGACTGATCCTTTTTTTTCTGAGGAATCCGGCCAGAATGTATTCATCAATATTCTCGGGCAACGGTGCTGTTGCTGCATAAGTACAGACAGGATCACCACCCAGAGTCACAGTTACAGGCATCCGTTTTCCTGTTTTCTTCCATTCCTCAAAATGATTTGCACCTGTTTTATGCCTCTGCCAGTGCATTCCCGTTCTTTTCCTATCAAGGATCTGCATCCTGTACATACCTGCATTTTTTCTCCCTGTTAAAGGGTGAATTGTATGTACCACAGGAAGTGTTATGAATTTACCGCCGTCGTGGGGCCAGCATTTTAAAACCGGCAAAATACCCAGGTCGGGGTCTCTGTGAATAACCTGCTGACATTTTCCTCTGCCTCTTTTCAGCTTAGGAAGATAACCTGCAACTCTCAATAGGTCAGGTAAGGACTTTATTTTTTCAATCAGGCGACCTTTGGTACCGGTAAGTTCATTAAACAATCCTGCAATTTCGTCCCCGGCGTCATCAAGATCTTTTCTTCCGGTAGCCATTGCCATTCTTTTATCGGAGCCAAAGGTGTTAATGAGCAAAGGGAAGTCAGTTCCGTTATTTTCAAAAAGAAGGGCTTTCCCGTTTGATTTTGTAACCCGGTCTGTTATCTCGGTTATTTCGAGTACGGGATCGGCAAAGGTTTTGATCCGGAGGAGTTCATTCTCTGATTCGAGGGCAGCAATGAAGGAGGATAATCCTGAATGGGGCATCAATATTGAATAAGTTGTAAAGATACGAGAGATTTGGAATAATCGGTGAGGGTTGCTTCGTCGGTTATTACTGCTGCTCGCTACGGATTGCTTCGTCGTCCCGTTTTGCCGGGCAAAACGGGCCTCCTCGCAATGACGGTAGCACGATGTGGCGGTAGAACTACCGTCATTGCGAGGAGCGAAGCGACGAAGCAATCCGTAACTAAGAACAGAATGATGCGGCGAAGTAACCCGCTGGCACCCGTATAAAACAATAATGGGAACTAATCACGTGGAGTAGTTCCCATTCATCGTTTGCGACCGAGGCCGCTGACGACGTCGGATTACTGTTATTCTGACCGGCTGCATTACAGGTCTTACGATCTGGTCTTGCAACCCATGGCTTTCCGGTAAAGCTTTTTATGGCATTACCGTCGGGCTGTCCTTTTGTTCCTGTCTTTCGGCAGGACTTTCCTGGACGGAGTGTCTGTCAGGCTCCGGAGCAAGTTCCCGAAAGAACCTGAACCGGTTTCAGTTTACTTCAGGCCGAAGCCTTTAGTTACCCTGAGAAGCCCTGTGACCCGGCCGTTGAAAGAACGTTTCCGGCTTTCTGCGACTACTGAGACACCCGGGACTTTTGGTCCTTTCGCTCAGACCCCGGCTCTCCTGATATGCGGATCCGAAGATCCGACCGAACCGGATTGTGTTTCAATTAAGGAGCATTTTCCGGTTCCATACCTTTTGAGCAGCCTTTTATCGCTCATCCGATATACCAAATATAGTTCATATATCTTAAAAAACCTTGTAAAGAACAGCGTTGTTGTAAACCCGATATTAACAATTGATATCAACAATTGTTAATAACTATTTTTTATAGCCGTAAACTGCCGTATCACCAAGCATCTCCTCGATCCTCAGCAACTGGTTGTATTTTGCCATTCTGTCGGTACGGCTGCATGAACCTGTCTTTATCTGTCCGGAATTTGTTGCAACAGCCACATCAGCTATCGTTGAATCTTCGGTCTCACCTGAACGGTGTGATGTAACTGTTGTATATCCTGCCTTGTGAGCCATTTCAATAGCCATCAACGTTTCGGTGAGAGTACCTATCTGATTCAGCTTTATAAGGATTGAGTTTGCGCAACCCAGCTGGATACCTTTTTTAAGATATTCAATATTTGTAACAAATACATCATCACCGACAACCTGGCATTTACTCCCTATCCTTTCGGTAAGAAGCTTCCATCCATCCCAGTCACTCTCAGCCATTCCGTCTTCAATTGAATCGATCGGATACTTGCTTATGAGCTTCTCGAAATAATCTACCTGCTCTTTTGAAGTTCTTTTGGCACCTTTCGGTCCTTCGAATTTTGTATAATCATAAATCCCGTCAGCATAAAATTCAGAAGCTGCAGGGTCGAGAGCAATTGTAACATCAACACCTGGTTTATAGCCGGCAGCAGAAATAGCTTTTATTATTGTATCAAGAGCATCTTCAGTACCTTCGAGGTTTGGTGCAAATCCGCCTTCATCGCCTACAGCAGTGCTTAATCCGCGTGCTTTGAGAACTTTCTTCAGAGAATGAAAAACTTCAGCGCCCATACGCAGGCCTTCCCTGAATGAAGGAGCGCCTATCGGTCTGATCATGAATTCCTGGAATGCTATCGGGGCATCGGAATGGGATCCTCCGTTTATTATGTTCATCATGGGTACAGGCAGAACAACTGCATTTGTACCACCGATATAACGGAAGAGGGGCAATCCGTGCAACTGGGCGGCTGCCCTGGCTACTGCAAGGGATACTCCCAGTATTGCATTGGCTCCGAGATTGCTTTTTGTTTTGGTACCGTCAAGGTCTATCATCTTTTTATCGATGGCAGCCTGCTCAGTTACTTCCATCCCTGTGATCTCTTCGGCAATAACATTATTTACATTATGGACTGCCTTAAGCACTCCTTTTCCAAGATAACGGGCTTTGTCTCCATCGCGAAGCTCGAGAGCTTCGTTCTCCCCGGTTGATGCCCCTGAGGGAACTGCTGCACGACCAAAATAACCGCTTGTTGTTGTCACTTCGACTTCAATTGTAGGGTTACCGCGGGAATCAAGAATCTCACGCGCATGCACATTAGCTATTTGACTCATAATTGATTTTTTTAATATTTAACAATGATGCAATATACGAAAAAAGGGATAACTGCTTATCCCTTTAAATTTTTATTATTTAAGTACTTATTTTCCTTCTTCTTCAGCTTCAGGAGCAGGTGTTTCCTCGTCATTATTAACAGGTTCCACAGTATTTTGCTCATTCTCAGCTTTGACTGCTTTTACTTGTTTTTCTGTTTTTCCCCCGCTTGTTTTTTCTGTTACGGCAGCTTCACTTTTCTTTGAAGATCTTCTTCTCCGTGTCGTTTTTGTTTTTGCGGTTTCAGTATGACTCAACATAGCCTCGTTGAAATCGACAAGCTCAAGCATACACATTTCTGCATTATCGCCTAACCTGTTACCTGTTTTTAAGATCCGGGTATATCCTCCCGGTCTTTCACCGACTTTTGGCGATATTTCGCGGAATAATTCAGATACAGCCGTCTTATCCTTAAGGTAGCTGAACGCCACTCTCCTTGAGTGTGTTGAGTCTTCCTTTGCTTTTGTAATGAGCGGTTCAACGTATGTTCTCAGCGCTTTAGCCTTCGCCGTGGTTGTAGTTATCCTTTTATGAAGGATCAATGAAGCAGCCATGTTCGACAGCATAGCTTTCCTGTGTGAACTTGTTCTGCTTAAATGATTTATAGTTCTTGAATGTCGCATGTTTTCTCCTCAAAAATTTTCAATTAATCTCTGTCCAGTCTGTATTTTGTCACATCCATTCCAAATGAAAGACTCATCTGTTCCAGCAGTTCATCAAGCTCGGTAAGTGATTTCTTCCCGAAGTTCCTGAACTTAAGAAGGTCATTTTTATTGAATTTCACCAGATCGCCAAGTGTTTCAACCTCCGCTGCTTTCAGACAGTTAAGAGCTCTTACCGAAAGATCCAGATCGATCAGTTTTGTTTTGAGCAGCTGTCTCATATGCAGTATCTCCTCATCAAATTCCTCGTTTGCAAGTTTATCTTCGGAATCGAGGGTTATCTTCTCATCAGAGAAGAGCATGAAATGATAGATCAGTATCTTGGCTGCTTCCTTGAGAGCCTCTTTCGGAAGTATTGAACCATCAGTCTCGATCTCGATCAAAAGCTTCTCATAGTCGGTCTTCTGTTCAACACGGTAGTTCTCAACCGTATATTTTACATTCCTGATAGGGGTGAATATCGAATCAATAGCTATCAATCCGAACTCACTGTCTGCCGGTTCGTTTTCTTCGGCGGGAACATATCCTCTTCCTTTACTGACAGTCAGCTCAATCTGCATTTTAACATCGGGTTCCATTCTGAAGATCACCAGGTCGGGGTTCAGTACCTCGAAACTGCTGAGGGAGTTATTCAGATCAGCTGCCTTAAAAACCTCTTTATTATGGATCTTTACGCTTATTTTCTCATGGTCGGCGTCTTCCACTATCCTTTTTAATCTTACCTGCTTAAGGTTAAGTATGATTTCAGTCACATCCTCCATCACACCTGTTATTGTCGAGAATTCATGATCAATGCCATCGATCTTAACAGTTGTAATGGCATAGCCTTCGAGAGAAGAAAGAAGTATTCTTCTCAGGGCATTGCCTACGGTGATGCCATAGCCAGGCTCAAGAGGGCGGAACTCGAATTTACCGAGCTTGTCATCCGATTCCAGCATTAATACTTTATCGGGCTTCTGGAATGATAATATGGCCATATAATTTATCTTAAATAATTACTTAGAGTACAATTCCACTATCAGTTGTTCCTTAATATCTTCAGGTATATCGGAACGTTGAGGTAAACTCATGAACTTTCCGGCCATTTGTGTTTCATCCCATTCAAGCCATGAAAGTTTTGAGCCCTTCCTTGAAGTAAGTGCATCGGCTATTGTGGGGAGAGACTTTGATTTCTCCCGGACACCGATAATATCACCGGGCTTCAGCTGGAAGGATGGTATATTAGTCACTTCCCCGTTTACTGTTATATGGCGGTGTGAAACCAGCTGGCGGGCTCCGGCTCTTGATGGAGCAATACCCAGACGGTACACAACATTATCGAGGCGGGCTTCAAGGAACTGAAGCAGAACCTCACCTGTAACACCCTTGGCTCTTGATGCCTTTTCAAAAGTATTCCGGAACTGACGTTCCAGCAAACCATAGGTATATTTTACCTTTTGTTTCTCCCTCAGCTGGATTCCATATTCCGAGGTTTTCTTTCTCTTTTTGTTCATGCCATGCTGACCGGGAGGAAAATTCTTTCTTTCGAGGTGTTTATCGGGACCGAAAATAGGGTCTCCGAATTTTCTTGCAATCCTTGATCTTGGGCCTGTATATCTTGCCATTGTTAATTAAATGTTTTTCAGATAAGTTACTAATTCATAATTAAACTCTTCTTCTTCCGGGAGCACGGCAGCCATTATGAGGCATAGGGGTCACGTCAATTATTTCGACAACTTCGATACCGGCATTTGATATTGCCCTTATAGCTGATTCACGGCCAGAACCCGGTCCTTTCACATATACTTTTACTTTTCTGAGACCGAGATCATAAGCTACTTTGCTGCATTCTTCCGAAGCCATCTGAGCTGCATAAGGAGTGTTTTTCTTCGAACCCTTGAAACCCATCTTGCCAGCTGAAGCCCATGAAATAACCTGACCTGAATTATTTGTCAGCGTTATAATAATATTATTGAATGAAGAATGAACATGTGCCTGCCCTGATGGCTCTACTTTAACGATTCTCTTCTTTAATACTCCTGTCTTCTTTGCCATATTATGATTTATTTAGTAGCTTTTTTCTTATTTGCAACAGTCTTCTTTCTGCCTTTACGTGTCCTGGCATTGTTCTTTGTACTCTGTCCCCTTACAGGAAGTCCTATCCTGTGACGGACACCACGGTAACAGCCAATATCCATGAGACGTTTGATATTCATCTGTGTCTCGGAACGAAGCTCACCTTCGAGCTTATATTTTTCATTAAGGATCCGGCGAATTGTATTTATTTGTTCATCATTCCAGTCCTCAACCTTATCATTCCAGTCAACTCCTGCTTCATCAAGCACTTTCCGGGCAGTACTTCTGCCAACTCCGTAAATGTAAGTCAGCCCTACTTCTCCCCTTTTGTTCCTTGGTAAATCTACTCCGACAATACGTGCCATATAATTTTCTTAAATAGTTTGCAAAATTAATCAAATTATCCCTGTCTCTGCTTAAACTTGGGATTTTTCTTGTTTATAACATAAATGCGCCCTTTTCTTCTGACTATCTTGCATGTAGCGCTTCGTTTCCTTATTGATGCTCTAACTTTCATTATAGTAATGTTTCTTATTTATATCTGAATGTAATTCTTCCTTTTGTAAGATCATATGGCGACATTTCAACCTTCACCTTGTCGCCGGGCAGGATCTTAATATAATGCATTCTCATTTTCCCGGAGATATGGGCTGTAATTACATGCCCGTTCTCCAGTTCGACCCTGAACATTGCATTTGATAAGGCCTCAATGATCGTACCGTCCTGTTCAATAGATGGTTGTTTAGCCATATTACAATTTATTTAAAACTTCTTCAATAAATTCGAATGTCGTCAATACGTCAGGCCTCCCTCTGTCAACTGCAACTGCATATTCAAAATGTGCCGAAGGCATGCCGTCTGCAGTCTTTATTGTCCATCCATCCCGCATCTGGACAGTTTCTTTTCTGCCCATATTAATCATTGGTTCTACACAGATGACCAAACCCTTACTCATTTTAGGACCTGTTCCTTTGCGCCCATAATTCGGAACTTCAGGTGCTTCATGAAGCTTTTTTCCCAAACCATGTCCTACAAGTTCCCTCACAACTGTGTAACCACCACTCTCTGCTTTGGTTTGCACTGCTGATGATATGTCACCCACACGGTTACCTGCAATGGCTGCCTTTACTCCTTCTTCGAGCGATGCCCTCGTGTAATCGATCAGCCTTTTTACTTTGTCGCTTATCTGCCCTACCGGGAAAGTATATGCACTGTCACCATACCAGCCACCAAGTATAACACCGCAATCGATCGAGATAATATCACCTTCCTTAAGGACATAATCTGAGGGTATACCATGCACCACTTCTTCATTGACAGATGTACAAAGGCAATTTGGAAAGCCTCCGTATCCCTTGAACGCCGGAACCGCATGATGGTCAAGGATAAAGGTTTCGGCAATTCTGTCAAGATAAAGTGTGGTTACTCCTGGTTGTATATGAGCGGCAACTTCTGCAAGTGTCTTCGAAACAAGCATATTGCTTTCCCTCAACAACCCAACCTCTTCATCAGTTTTATAATATAACATCAAAGAACGTGATACAAATTATATTGATGTAACGGCACCTGAACGGCCTTTTACCCGGCCCGACTTCATCAGTCCGTCATAATGTCTCATAAGTAAATGACTCTCAATTTGCTGGAGAGTATCCAGGATAACTCCGACAAGGATCAGAAGCGATGTTCCGCCATAAAACTGTGCAAACTCGGCTGTAACCCCCGCTTTAACGGCAAGAGCAGGAAGAATTGCGATTATTGCAAGAAATATTGAGCCCGGCAGAGTGATCCTCGACATGATCATATCAAAGAACTCAACGGTTTTTCTTCCGGGCTTGATACCGGGAATAAAACCTCCGTTCTTTTTCATATCCTCAGCCATCTGAACCGGATTAATAGTAATTGCAGTATAGAAATATGTAAAAGCTATAATCAGAATCGCAGTAACAAAATTATACCAGAAACCATACATA
Source organism: uncultured Rikenellaceae bacterium (assembly GCA_964637415.1). Lineage (GTDB taxonomy): Bacteria > Bacteroidota > Bacteroidia > Bacteroidales > VadinHA17 > LD21. The sequence goes on along the minus strand of CAZWUB010000032.1, from coordinate 978 downwards.
TTTGAAAAGGCCACAACAAAACCTGATGTGGGATTTGCTGAATAACCTGCAATAATTATCGGCAGCATCATTATCGCCTGTGCAAAAATTATCGGCATAACACCTGCTGCATTTACCTTAAGAGGGATATACTGGCGTACTCCGCCATATTGTTTGTTACCGACTATACGTCTTGCATATTGAACAGGTACACGTCTTGTTCCCTGAACCAGAAGTATTGTTGCGAGAATAACAACAAACAGGACAACCACTTCAACAATGAGGGCAACTGCTCCTCCCGCACCGTTCATTCTGGCTCCTGACTCGAAAATGAAACTGGCAGGCATACGGGCAACGATACCTATCATGATTATAAGCGATATCCCGTTCCCGATCCCTTTATCGGTGATCCTTTCCCCAAGCCACATAACAAACATTGTACCTGCAGTAAGGATTATAACTGATGAGATCTGAAAGAATATCCCTGTCATAATGAATGCTGAAGCGGGAAGCTGAGCATGAAGATTGACCAGATATGTTGGAGCCTGAAGGACAAGTATAAAAACTGTCAGGATCCTTGTATACTGATTCATTTTACGTCTTCCGCTTTCTCCCTCCTTCTGCAGTTTCTGGAAATAAGGGAATACAATACCAAGGAGCTGAACAACGATAGAGGCTGATATATAAGGCATTATACCTAATGCAAATACTGAAGCCTGTGAAAACGCTCCTCCTGAGAACATATCAAGAAGTCCCATTATACCCGATGATGTCTGGTTTCTCAGTCCTTCAAGCTGGGAAGGATCGATTCCCGGAAGGGAGACATATTTACCGAACCTGTATAAGAGAATAATAAGGAAAGTATAAACGAGCCTTGCCCTGAGGTCTTCTATCTTGAATATGTTCTTTATTGTCTGAATCAGTCTCATGAAATTACAATTTTACAGCGGTTCCGTTATTGGCTTCAATTGCTTTTACAGCTGATTTACTGAATGCATT
>CAZWUB010000031.1:26600-29309 GCA_964637415.1 uncultured Rikenellaceae bacterium | reverse complement strand
ACTAATATCCCCTGATATTCAGCTCCTTCAGAGCTGTGCTGATTTAGTGTATACCCGCCCCCGGTTAGCACCGGGGGTTATTAAAATTCAACTCCTTCAGAGTTGTATTGTCAGTATTATTAATATTTTACCTTATAATTATCTTATTCCTGTATATTTTAGCCCCTTTCAGTTCAATTATATAAATACCTGCCGGCAGACTGCCTTTTTCAAGTTCAATCCTGTCAGACCTTATATCCTTCATTTCGATAACTTTCGTTCCGGAAATATTATAAAGCGACAATCTGTAACCTGACAGATCCGTATCATCAAACTGAATTGTGGTTTTTTCAGAGAAGGGATTGGGATAAATGTTCAGTTTCTGAAATTCACTTTCTTTTACCCAGTAAATATTATCAAAATTTATATCATCCACATACCAACCAGAACTAACATCTGCATTGTAATAATTAACACGCTGAGAGTGAAAATAAAAGGCAATCTTGCATTTAGTACCTGAATATGAAGATAGAGGAATATAGAATGGGGTCCATGTTCCACTACTTGTATTTGCAAATTGGGAGGAGACCGATACCCAGGTAGCTCCATTATCAGTACTTACCTGAATTTCTCCATAATCACCTGCCGAAAAACTGAACCAATGCCAAAATCGAATAGCTGGATTTTCTGATGCTGCCGCCACTATAAATGATGGGCTTATTAGTCTGCTATCCGAGGCCTCTTGATAATTACCACCTAAAGTGGTCCCTGCACAAGTTTGCCCGCTATGAGCTTTACCTGGACCAGCGGTCGGTTCTCCCACTTCCCAGGTTCCTTCATCTGCTGACCAGTCATCAAAGCCTGACTCAAAATCCTCCGGGCTACTTAAAGTATATGAGCCGGTTATTAATGAAACATCATCTATATACCATCCGGTACTTACATCTGAATTATAATAATCAACGCGTTTTGAGTGGAAATAAAATCCTATTTGTACAGCCTGTTCTGCGTAATCTGATAAGTCAATTGATCCATAAGACCATGCATTTCCACCTTGATTATCAAACCTGTTTGAAATGGTCTGCCATTCGCCACTACCAACTTTTATTTGAACTTCACCATAATCTCCTGCCGAAAAACTGAACCAATACCAAAAACGAAATCGTGGATGTTCTGATGCAGCCGGTACTTCAAATGAAGTATGTCTGATTAACCTAGTATCCACTGGTTCGGAATACTTCCCTGCTAGTACAGTAGCAGCACATTTTGCACCATTATAGGCTTTGTTAGGTCCGCTTGTCGGTGTTCCAACTTCCCATGTACCGGCATCAACATGCCAGTTTACGGTCCAGTCTCCTTCGAAATCTTCAGACCAGATAACAGCTTTTTGCTGTGAATAGATAATAAATGTAGATACCACTACCATCAATGTAAACAGCAGAATTTTTTTCATGTCAGAAAGGATTTAACAGAAATTTAAAACCAGTATTTATAGTCGATCGCTTGGGTTTACTCCTATAAAATTAAGAAATCCAAAGTCGTAAGTCAAGGGAACATGTAAAATATTTTATTCCCCTTTCACCAGAATCAACAGAACTTTGATAAAAACTATAATTAAGTTCCGACTAAATTTATCAGTTGAGGGTTAATTGACTGATATAAAAGCCATGTAAGCGGATGTATATGAATAACCCCCGGTTCCAACCAGGGGAAGAAGCCACACTTAAGATACCAAATCCTGAAGGGATTTAATAAAGCATATCTCATCTCTAAATAGTGATATAAGCCTCATATTCAGCTCCTTCAGAGCTGTGCTGATTTAGTGTATACCTGCCCCCGGTTGGCACCGGGGGTTATTAAAATTCAACTCCTTCAGAGTTGTATTATCGTGATTATTAATATTTTATCTGATAATAATCTTATTTCTGTATACTTTATTCCCTTTAAGTTCAATTATATAAATTCCTACCGGCAGGCTGCCTTTTTCAAATTCGATCTTATCAGACCTAATATCTTTCATTTCAAGAACTTTCGTTCCAGAAATGTTATAAACCGATAATCTGTAACCTGACAGATCCGTATCATCAAACTGAATTGTGGTTTTTTCTGAGAAGGGATTCGGATAGATATTCAATTTCTGAAATTCTTCATCCTTTACCCAGGTTATATTTTCAAAACTTATATCATCTATGTACCAGCCTGAACTTGCTGAATAGTTATCATCAGATGTAAAATAAAATGCGAGCTGTGCTTTTTTATTGGCAAATGCAGTTAAATCAAGATATGCCTGAAACCAAACATTACCACTGGTATTTGTAAAGGGTCCTGATATTGTTTGCCAATCTTCCCCTGCAATTTTTATCTGAACAGCTGCCTGATCACCATCAATAATACTATACCATTGCCAAAACCTGATTCTGGGATTCTGATCGGTACCGGGTATTGTAAAGAACGGGCTGACCAAACGGCTGGCTACATTTCCATGATAATTTCCTGCTAATACAGTAGCTGCACATTTTGTTCCTGTGTATGCTTTTCCCGGACCGCTGGTAGGAGCACCGACCTCCCAGGTTCCTTTGTCAACATACCAGTCACCTAATCCGGTTTCCCATGTTTCAGAAATATTAAAAATTTCTTTCCCGGTAACAATGGTCATATCATCAACATACCAGCCGGGTCCTGATGAATAATCACTATTCGATGTAAAAAACAACGCAAGCTGAACGTTTG
>CAZWUB010000031.1:24180-26500 GCA_964637415.1 uncultured Rikenellaceae bacterium | reverse complement strand
CTCCCGGTATTATATGATACCAATGCCAGAACCTCAAACGAGGATTCTGATCGGCACCCGGAACTGTAAATACCGGACTGACCAAACGGCTGGCTACTTCTCCATGATAATTTCCTGCTAATACAGTTGCTGCACACTTCGTCCCTGCAAATGCCTTATCCGGTCCGCTTGTCGGTGTTCCTACCTCCCAGGTACCTTTGTCAACATACCAGTCACCCAAACCTGATTCCCAGGTCTCCGGTTCATTATAGACAATTGGTCCGGTAACCAATGTAAGATCATCAACATACCAGCCAGGTCCTGATGAATAATCACTATTCGATGTAAAAAACAACGCAAGCTGAACGTTTGAGCCCGCAAATGGTTTTAAATCAATTGTTGGACGAGTCCATGTTGCACTCCCCGAATTTGTATATTTTTCTGATATTGTCTGCCAGTCTCCTGACCCTACCTTGATCTGAATTGATGCTTCATCTCCCGGTATTATATGATACCAATGCCAGAACCTCAAACGAGGATTCTGATCGGCTGAAGGTACAACAAAGGATGTGTGCCGTATCAAACGGGCACTTACATTACCAACATAATTTCCTGCAAGTACTGTAGCGGCACATTTGGATCCTGCATAAGCCTTGCCCGGTCCACTGGTGGGTGTCCCCACTTCCCAGGTGCCGGCTTCTACATGCCAGTTAACACTCCAGTCTCCTTCGAAATCTTCGGACCAGACAACAGCTTTTTGCTGTGAATAGGTCATAAATGAAGCCAATAAGGCCACTAATAATAAGAGTAAAATTTTCTTCATAGGGTTTTGGTTAATTATGTGCCAGAAATTAAATTCCTGACGGATTTTCAGGTTTTTGAACACTAAATTTAGATATTCCTTAAACATCTGATACCACAACCATAAAATATATTTTATACAAATAAACTTTCGCTGGTCTCTGCTTTTTAATTTATCTTTATTAAAATTCATAACCATGAAAAAACCTGTCGATTTAGTACTGATTATTATATTATTAACTTTTTTCAGCGGATGTAACTCCGGCGAAAATAAGACTTCAAAAATCAATGCTGCAGATCCCGACACTCTTATCCTCGAACATATTTTCCCGTTCCAGACACAGCATTGCCACGGATCATCTATCGTCGAACTGCCAAATAAAGACCTGATGGTCGCATGGTTCCATGGAAGCGGGGAAAGAACTTCAGATGATGTCGCAATAAACGGTGCAAGAAAGGATCACAGGACAGGTAAATGGAGCGAACCGTTCATCCTGGCCGATGTACCGGATTTTCCTGATATAAACCCTGTTTTGTTTCTGGATGGAAAATCAAGACTTTGGCTTGTCTGGTATACTGTAATGGCATACCAGTGGGAATCATCAATCCTGAAATACAGGATAAGCGAAAATTTCATGCAGGAATCGGGACCACCCGAATGGAAATGGCAGGATATGATCCATATGAAACCTGATGGAAGTGTTCCCGATGGTATTGGCAAAAATGACCCTTTTGTACAGACTCTTAATAGAAAATATGAAGAATTCCATAATAATCTTGTATCAAAAGGTTATATAAATAACGAGAAAGGACCCATAACCGATGAACTCTGGGAAAGAGCACTGGGTCAATATTACAGCATTGCCAAAGGAAGCAGGTTCACCGCAACAGGAACCGATGTTAATGAGAAAGGCGAAAGGATCAGAACCGAACTTGGTTTTCCTCTTCACAGGAGAATCGGATGGCAGAGCCGTAACAAACCTCTGATTACCGGGAACAGAATGCTGCTGCCACTGTATTCAGATGGATTTGATTTTTCATTGATCGCCATTACCGACGACTTGGGTGAAACATGGCATTTCAGCGAACCGATTGTCGGAGCGGGTTCAATCCAACCTTCACTTGCCCTCAGAAAAGATAATTCAATAGTTGCTTTCATGAGAGATAATGGTCCGCCTCCCAAAAGACTGACAAAAAGCATTTCGTCTGACAATGGTAAAACCTGGAACATGGTGGAGGATTCTGATATACCTAATCCGGGAACAGCAGCAGATGTTGTTGTATTAAAAAGCGGTAACTGGGTCCTTGTTCATAACGATCTTGAGTCAGGAAGACATCGCCTCTCAGTCTGGCTTTCAGAAGATGAAGGAATAACATGGCCGTACAAAAAAGTCCTTGTCAATGGAGCTCCGGGAAGTGAAACAAGAGGACACTACCCGGCAATTATACAGGGAAATGACGGCAAAATACATATATCATATACAAACCAAATCCCGGGCCCGGATGGTCAGCCTTCCATTAAAAATATTGTTCATGCATC
>CAZWUB010000031.1:0-24080 GCA_964637415.1 uncultured Rikenellaceae bacterium | reverse complement strand
CGTGGAAATACCATATATTCTATTTCATCAATATTTGTTAAAGTCTCCGTCCATAACGGAGCCTCGACTCCCACAATATGTTCTTTGCCAATACCCGGCACCAGGGTTGCGGGATCCCAGTTATAGGCATCATCCACTTCAATATAAGCTGCCCAGTGTAATCCAAGCTTCGTCGTTTTATCATATTGCATGTCGATATAAGCCTTTTTAGCAGGCGACATCAGGAGTTTTGCACCCTGTTTAACCGCTTTGTTCGCATTTTCAACACTTGACCAGTGTTGGGCAACAGTGTTGGTTCTTAAAGCTGAAAGGGCAATTTCATCCCAACCTATCGATATCTTTCCATACTTTGCAACTATATCCTGAACTCTTTCAACAAACGGAATATAATCTGAAACCTTCGTTACATGAGATTCATCTCCACCAATATGAAAATACGGCCCCGGTGTTATTGCAGTAATTTCTCTGACAACATCATCAATGAATTTGTATGTTATCTCTTTATCAATACAAAGTGTGCTGAATCCCACTTCCGTACCTGTATAAAGTTCCCTTGCCTTACCATCACAATTCAGTTCAGGATATGATGCCAGAGCTGCATTCGTATGTCCGGGCATATCAATTTCGGGGACAATTGTTATATAACATTCATTTGCATAATCGTTTATGGCAGAATATTCCTCCTGGGTATAAAATCCGCCTTTACCCCCTCCTACCTGAGTGCTGCTTCCATGTGCTGTAAGGTTCGGCCATGATTTGATCTCGATCCTCCATCCCTGGTCATCCGACAAATGCAGATGAAGCATATTCATTTTGTAATAAGCAAGAAAATCTATAAAACGTCTTACATCATCAACGCTGAAGAAATGGCGGGCGACATCGAGCATTGCTCCCCTGTATGAATATTCAGGATAATCCGTAATAGTACCTGTTGCGATCTTCCATGGTCCTTCTTGTGGTGTGGTCATCTCAATAGCAGCCGGGAAAAGCTGCCTGAGTGTCTGCACACCGTAAAATAAACCTTCATGAGTTCTGGCTGAGAGTCTGATCTGTTTTTTTGTAATTATAAGTTCATAACTACCTTCCTTAGAGTTTCCTCCCACTCCTGACAATGTAAGCAGGATAGATCCGTTTCCCGGTTCACTGAAAGTTGTTTTTACATTAAGCTTAAATCCTGTTGCAGGCTGAAGCCTGTCAGCAAGATAATGACCGATATTAAAAAGCTCAGAGGATTCACCCTTGACATAAATTGTTGTATTGGGCTTCAGTGTAAAATAATCTCCTGTTGAAGTGACTGATACCGGTTTTGGTATTATGCTTTCAGCTGAAAGATCTGATGGATTCTTATTCGTACATGATATCTGAATTAAAATTATCAAAATCATTATCACGGTTGCGAAAATCCGGTGCTGCTTTTTGTAAATCATTGTTATGAAATTTTATGTTATGATGTGTTAAACGGTATAAATTACTGATTACCGGTTACCGATTACCGCGATCAAACGAGATCACAGGCTTCCGGTGGCATCCAATGCGCATCTTTCCCCTCCCATTTAATATTACAGCCGATGGGATTTGTAACCTGAACTGTCACTGGTTTCCCTGAAGTCAGCTCCTCCAGGGCATTTTCTAAATCATTGACAGTCATCTTTGAAGTATCTCTCGGATGATCAACACCCCTTCCGGTATAAACAAGCTTCCTCTCCTCATCAAAAACATAGAAATGTGGGGTTCGTAACGCTCCGTATGCTTTTGCAACCGATTGATCCTTATCATAAAGGTAAACCCAGGGAAAACGCAGAACCTCCATCCTCTTTACCATGTTGGGGAAACTATCCTCAGCATATGTATGTTCACTGTTTGAGTTTATTCCGGCAAAGCCGACTCCCTTTTTCATGAATTTTTCTGCAGTTGCCCTGGTCACCTCATCTGATCCTATAACATAGGGACAATGATTACATGTAAAAAAGACAACAAGGTATTTAAAGTTTCCGAAATCCGACAGTTTGTACTGTTTCCCGTCTGTCGCGGGAAGTGTGAAATCAAGAGCTTCTTGACCGATCTGTAATGTAAATGACATATTTCTATTTTTAATTCTAAAGCTAATAACAATATTTTTACAGAATTGTTATTGCCGGAAATTTATTGAAATGATTTATATTTTCATGCTCCGCATTAAAAATCCTTTGTGTGCCTTCGTGAAATCCTTCGTGCTCTTTGTGGTTAATCAAAAATAGTTTTTAACCACAAAGGACACAAAGGTTATCACAAAGGAACACTAAGGGATACAATGAATTAAGTAGTAATATATTCTAACTAACTACGTATTATAAAACATATTATAATACGTAGATTATCTAGTATATACAGGCTCATTCAATCTTTGCCATCCTGAAAGGCCTGATCTCAATTTTTTCCCATACCTTATTATATATGTATGGTTCATCAAAAAGAAGTTCATCAAGCTCCTGCCTGTCAGTCGTTTCATAAATGATCATCGAGCCGATCATTTTTTCATTATTATCAAGAATAGCGCCTCCGAACAAAAACTGACCTGCTTTTTTTACATGAGCGATCTTTTCAAGATGTTCTGCCCTGCTTTTCATCCTTCGGTCAGGTGCTTCAACATCAGTTGCATCATAAGCAATAAGGAAAAATTGCATATATATTATATTATATGAAGTTTAATATTTAATCAGAATAAGTTATCAATCATCAAATATATAATTTTTCATTCTTATCCGAATAACTACAGGTCTCTCCCCGCTTTTTAGGGGGATAGCCTGTTTGTGGAAAATATTTCATTTTCATTGTTTATCTTTGCTGTTAATGGGAAAAATAAGAATTATTGCACCAGTTTTTTAAAGATCGAATATGGCAGATCTTAAGTCATTTTATAATCCGGTTCGTCTGATCAGGGATCTTAAACGAAGGGACCATAAACCTGTACTTGGGGCCCCTGACATTTTCAATTAATCAATATATCTATGCCTGATGAAATCTATAATACCGGACTGGTTCTGAGCGGTGGAGGCACAAGGGGATTTGCCCATCTGGGAGTATTGCAGGCTCTTAATGAAGAAGGTATTTATCCCGATGTGGTGTCGGGGGCAAGTGCAGGAGCTCTTGCAGGAGTATTATACTGCGACGGGATAACTCCGCAGGAAGCTCTGAAAATCATGCAAGGAAGCAGCTATCTCAATTATATGAAACCTGCAATGCCCCGTGATGGTTTGCTTCAGCTGTCAGGGATAAGAAAAATTCTTGAAGATCATTTACATGCCAGAAAATTTGAAGATCTTAAAATCCCGCTTTATGTATCTGCCACTGATCTGAACAACGGAAAACCGGTTTATTTTTCAAAAGGTCAGCTGCTCGATCCGATACTGGCTTCAGCCAGCATTCCCGTGCTTTTTAAACCGGTAATAATCGATAATATACATTATGTAGACGGCGGAGTTCTCGATAACCTTCCCCTGAAGCCTATCGAAAAGTTTTGCCGGTTCAAAATCGGATCATTTGTCAATCCGGTAGGTAAAGAAGAATCTCTTACAAGCCTGATAAAAATAACTGAAAGAACCTTCATGATCATGATGGCTAAAGAGGTACTTGAAAAATCAAAGAGATTCGATCTTTTTATTTCGCCCCAGGAACTGAAAAACTATGGTATACTGAGCCCGGAAGAGGCAGATGCTGTCTTCAAAATCGGATATAAGGCAACCAAAGAAAAGCTAAAGGAACCAGAGGTCCGGCAACTTGTTGCTTCACTGATTTCTGGGAAATAGAATAATTCGAGGATTTAAATCAATTACACAGAGTTACACAGAGTTATTTCACAGAGTTACACAGAGCCAATTCCATCTGATCTCCCATTCAGCCGTAACGCCGTAACACCGTAACACCGTAATGCCATTGTGCCATTGCGCCGCTGTGCCGCTGTGCCGCTGCGCCACTTATCAAAAATAACCCGTCCCGTCCCAGCAGTGTGTACAAATTTTTTCCTTGGGGAGGCCGATTGCCGTGATCAGATCATCCAGGCGCTGATATAAGAGAGAGTCCAGTTCAAGGTTTTCGGCAATCTTCTCAACCATTTTCCCATACTTTTCAGAATCTGGATCGGAATATTCCTTAAGTTCACTTTCATCACCACCCAGCTCATTTACAGCTCTGCGGGCAGCAAGCTCCATGGGTGTTCTCGACTGGGTAAAATTCAGAAAATCGCAGGGGTATAAAAGAGGCGGACAGGCAATTCTCATGTGCAGTTCTTCCGCACCACACTTCCTCATGTCATTTGTATTATCTTTCAACTGGGTTCCCCTGACAATGCTGTCATCAATAAAGATCATTTTCTTCCCCTCAATAACAGCTTTATTCGGGATAAGCTTCATTCGTGCCACAAGATCTCTCTGCTCCTGGAATGCAGGAAGGAAACTCCTTGGCCAGGTTGCGGTATATTTTGAATAGGCACGCTTATTTGGTATACCCTTTTCATTCCCATAACCAATAGCATGACCCACACCGGAATCTGGTATGCCACAGACAAAATCAGCCTGTACTGAATCGCGGCGTGCCAGAGCAGCTCCGCACCTGTAACGGCATTCATCAACATTTATTCCTTCATAATATGACGGGGGATAACCGTAATATACCCATAAGAATGCACATATCTGCATTTTATCTCCCGGCTTCCTCAATTGCGTAAAACCATCAGATGTTACAAGAACAATTTCTCCCGGTCCGAGATAATATTCCGGATCAAACCCGGTGTTCGGAAAGGAACACGATTCTGATGCAATTGCATAAGCACCCTCTCTTTTCCCGAGGATAACCGGCGTTCTGCCAAGTTTATCCCTGGCAGCAATGATCCCGTTCTCAGTAAGGATCATGAGGGAACACGAACCTTTTACATTGGTAAATACGTTTTCGATGCCTTCCTCAAAACTGTCTTTCTCGCAAATGAGGCTTGCAACAACTTCTGTCGGATTTATATTTCCTCCGAAGTTTTCAGTAAAATGCTGTTTCTGATTTAATATCTTTTCTTCAAGTTCTGCAATATTTATCATCCGGCAGACAGTAACAATAGCAAAACGGCCGAGATGTGAAGTAAACAGGATCGGCTGGGGATCAGTATCACTTATTATTCCCATACCGGAATTTCCTTTAAAATCCTTCAGGTCATCTTCAAATTTTGTCCTGAAATATGAATTTTCAAGGGTGTGGATCGACCTGCGAAACCCCTTTCCGGGAACAATAAATACCATTCCTGCCCGTTTTGTACCAAGATGAGAATGATAATCGGTTCCATAAAAAACCTCCTGAACACAATCCTGCTTTGAGATCACTCCGAAGAAACCACTCATACAATTGATTATAAATAAGTTATTTAATATATTAGCATTTGTAAATTTAAGCATTGATTCGGATATTATAATAAGGCAGTTAATTATTATTTTTTGTATTTTTGCAACCCTTCTTCACATTAAAACCTTTATATAATGGCAGAAACAAATTTTCAGACTGACCAAAGCAATATGAAGAGCACTCCAATAGGAATGATAGCACTTTCAATTATCCTTGCAGCTGCCCTTATTTTTCTTGTGGTAATGTATTTCTCTCAGAAAAATAAGATGGTTGAAATGGAAACAGTTCTGACAGAGGAAAAAGATTCACTGGCAAATGAATTACAGCTTATGGTTGCAGCCTATGATACCATGAAGACTAATAATGATACTCTTAATGCCAATCTTGAAAAAGAAAAGAACAGGATCATTAAGCTTCTGGCAATTAATGCATCAAATACCCAGCTTATTAAGAAGTACAGAAGTGAGATCACCACTATGAGAGAAATTATGAAGAGCTATATAGTTCAGATAGATTCTCTTAATTCACGTAACAAATTGCTGGTGGCTGAAAACACCCAGTTCCGTCAGGAGATTGTAAAAGTCCAGAATACAAATGTTCTGCTGGAAAAAGAAAAAGAGGAACTGACTACAAAAGTAGTGACTGCCTCTGTCATCCAGGCAAAAAATCTGACGGCTGCAGCACTTAACAGAAAAAGGAAGGAGACAAACCGGATAAACCTCATGGAGTCACTCAGGGTATGCTTCACCCTCAGGGAAAATGCTATTGCACAGGCCGGTCAGAAAGAGGTTTTTATGAGAGTTATAAGACCTGATTCACTTGTTATTACAGCCAGTCCTGATAATCTTTTCGATTATAAAGGAAATAAAATAATATATTCTGAAAAACGTACTGCCGATTACATGAACCAGGACCTGGAAATGTGCATTTTCCTGACCAATACGGGCGATTTTATTATCGGGAACTACAGTATAGAACTTTATCTTGAAGACAATATTATTGGCCGGACAACATTCATGCTGTCAAGGAAATAAGCTTCTAATACGGCGACATTATAAATTCGGAAATAATATTATCTGATATCATCTTACCCTGATTCGTAAGCATCAGATTTTTATTATCCTGTTTCATCAGACCGTAATCAATAAACTTACCGCTAAGGTTAACGATATAATCATAACCTTCTTTTTCAAAAATCTTTTCAATATATTCAAGATCAATACCCCACATTGTCCTGAGTGAGGTCATAACATATTCATTGAATTTGGTTTTTATATCAAGTTCCTCTTTTTCGAACAACAATTGTCCGGAATTAATTGCTTTGATATATTTTTTCAGATCCTTTACATTCCATTGCCTTGAATATCCGTTAAAGGAATGAGCAGATGGCCCGAGCCCAAGATAAGGAACCTGTTTCCAGTAATTTGTATTATGAATTGAAAAATATCCGGGTTTTCCGAAATTCGAAATTTCATAATTAATGAATCCGGCAGAACCGGTTTTTTCCAACAGTATATTAAATTCCGCCGTACTTTCATCCTCGTCAATCTCAATCAGCGAACCTTTTTCCTTCATTCTGTTAAAAACAGTTCCGGGTTCAATGGTAAGATGATATGCCGAAAGATGCTTAATATCAAATGAAAGGGTTTTATCGAGACCTGAGGCCCACTCACCTGTCCCCATACCAGGTATGCCGTAGATCAGATCAACAGAAATATTGCTGAAGCCGGCTTCTGAAAGATTGACAAGTGCGTCATGTGCCTGGGCTGCCGTGTGACGACGATTCATCATCTTCAGATCTTCATCACGCCACGACTGGACACCGAGACTAACCCTGTTAATTCCTGTATCAGCCAGTCCCTTAAGGTAATCAATTGTTACATCATCAGGATTTAATTCTATTGTTATCTCATATTCCTTGTCAACAGAAAAACAATTCCTGAGATGATCCAGTACAGATCCGATCTCTTTTACAGTCAAGACTGAAGGAGTGCCTCCTCCCAGATAAATAGTCGACACAGTATTTCCGGCCAGATAATTCGATCTTAAATCAGCTTCTTTTTTCAAAGCACTGATAAACAATGAATTATCATCTTTTGAGATAACATGATAAAAATCGCAGTAATAGCAAAGCTTCCTGCAAAAAGGGATGTGTAGATAAATTCCTGCCATTGGTTTATAATACTTTCACAAACACAAAGAAAAACAATAGATTAGAATTTTCTATGATTTAAGCCGACTAATTAATAAATTTGCCGCAAAAGAAATCAACATGCTGAAAAATAATATTTATACAATAACTGTTTCTCTTATTATTTTGTATTTAAGCATGGCTACACCACAGACGTTTGTAAAGTCGGGTTTTTTTGAAATCCCTCATCTTGATAAATTTGTTCATTTCGGCCTTTATTTTGTTTTGATGGCTACTATGATTCTTGAACACAGACGCTCATTAACGGATACAAGAAAACTTTTACTTGTCGCTCTTATCCCTTTTTTCTTCGGTATAATAGTAGAATTCATGCAATCTGAATTTACGAGGAACCGTAAAGGAGAGATACTGGATATGATAGCTGACACCGGCGGAGTGGCTGCCGCATTATTTCTCTGGCTGTTTTTCAGACCATATCATTTCATTAAAGATACTAAATAACAATTCCTTCAGAATCACCGGCCTTATTTACCAGATCCTGAATTGTCATACTGCTGAAAAGCTTCACCATCTCATTCCGTATTACAGAATAATCATCATGAAGCGCACATTTTTTCTTATGCTCGGCAACATAAGATCTGCATGTACTGTTATGTATAACGCAGTTATTGAATATATCGTCCCCGTCAATTGTTTTGATAATATCAAGAAGAGTAATTTCTTCCGGATCTTTTAAAAGTGAGAATCCTCCGTGGGGGCCTTTTAGTGAGATAAGCATTTTATGTTTTGCCAGCTGCTGAAGGATTTTAGCAAGGAATGGCGCCGGAAGATTCAAATCTTTTGAAATTGTTACAATCCCGGTCATTTTTTTATCTTCAGGCCGGCTTGCAAGATACATCACGGCCCTTATACCGTAGCGGCAGGAATTTGATAACATTTCAATACATTTTTAATGGAATCTTATCTATTCTTCTTTTATGCCTTCCCCCTTCAAAATCAGTTTCCAGGAAGGTCCTGACTATAAGATAGGCTTCAGATTCCGAAATGAATCTCCCCGGCAATGCACACACATTGGCATCATTATGTGCCCTTGCCAGTCTGCTTATCTCTTCATTCCAGCATAATGCACTTCTTATTCCCTGATGCTTGTTCGCAGTCATATTTATTCCGTTTCCTGTACCGCAGATTGAAATACCAAGTTTAAATTCACCAGCTGCGACCGAAGCGGCCATCTGATGCCCAAAATCCGGATAATCAACCATTTCATCAGTAAATGTTCCGAAATCCTTCACTTCATATTTAAGCTTTTTAAGGTAATCCAGAAGCTTTCGTTTAAGATAAAATCCGGCATGATCCGACACAATTGCAATTATTTTCTTTTCCAACATCTTATTTTAAAGATTCACAAAGTACATTAATTTTATAAGTCAGCTGACACTGTTGATAAATTGTAGAAAACCTGTAGTTAAAAAGTGTAAAATTTTTAATTTTTATAAAAATTCCCTGTTTTTTCCGGTGTGAACATTTTTACCGGATATTTATAATTAAATAATGTCAGGAAATAAACCACAAATGAACATTTAAAAATATAAATTTGTTTCATAACAGCCACTGATATGTTATTATTAACATCTGTTAATTAAAACAGCAACATCCTGATTATCAAAAATGGTATATTTTTTGAACTGTTGAAAAGATGTTTGTTTGATGATATTTGCGTAAAAAACAATAAAAATCTTTCAAAATTTCAAACACAATTAACAGCATATATTCATCATCATAAATATTATTATTATTAAAATAATGTTATATATATGATGTTACTTTACAGAAAAATCAATGAAAGAAAAGAATAAAACTGAATATATACAAGAAATAAACCGGATAAGGAAAGAAAAGAATGTAATCATTCTTGCCCACTATTATCAGATTAAGGAGATACAGGATCTGGCTGATTTTGTTGGAGATTCTCTCGCTCTTTCACAGAAAGCTGCATCAAATGATGCGGATATAATATTATTCGCTGGTGTTAAATTTATGGCTGAAACTGCCAAAATACTTGCACCTGAAAAAAAAGTTCTTCTCCCCGACCTTAATGCAGGTTGTTCTCTTGCAGATTCATGCAAAGCTGAGGATTTCAAAAAGTTCATTGAT
Organism: uncultured Rikenellaceae bacterium; assembly: GCA_964637415.1. GTDB lineage: Bacteria > Bacteroidota > Bacteroidia > Bacteroidales > VadinHA17 > LD21. The sequence goes on along the minus strand of CAZWUB010000031.1, from coordinate 14,413 downwards.
GAAAATCCCGGACGTACTGTTGTCACTTATGTTAATACAACTGCCGAAATAAAAGCATTGTCAGATATAAGCTGCACTTCATCAAATGCAGTACATATAATACAGTCTCTTCCTGAAAATGAAAAGATAATATTTGCACCCGACAGGAATCTTGGTAATTATGTAATGAATGAAACAGGACGTGATATATTGGTATGGAACGGGGCATGTCATGTTCATGAAGAATTTTCTATAGAAGCAATTTTAAAATTAAAATCTGAAAATCCGGGATCAAAAGTTATTGTCCATCCTGAATGTGAACTTCCTGTAAGACTTGTTGCAGATTATATAGGTTCAACAGCAGGTCTTCTTGATTTTACGAAAAAAGATAAAGGGAAAATTTATATTATTGCCACTGAACCCGGTATAATACATCAGATGAAAAAAGCAAATCCGGGCAAGAAATTTATTCCTGCACCTCCAAAAGATTCAACCTGCGGATGCAGTGAATGTAATTTCATGAAACTAATTACAGTGGAAAAAATTTACAGATGTATGAGGGATGAAAAACCCGAAATTATACTTGACAGTAAATTGATTTCGGAGGCCCAACGGCCAATTATCAGGATGCTTGATATTTCCAAAAACCTTGTAACAGGCAAATGATGAAAAGAACTTTTGTTGTTTTGATAATATTAATCTCTGCAATCAAAGGATTCACGCAGGGAAATGAGGTTCTGAGCGACGGATATCATGTTTTTAAATACCCTAACGGATCCGTTTCAAGTGAAGGACTGATAAAAAATGGCAAACCGGAAGGATATTGGAAAAGCTATTATGTGACAGGTGTTAAAAAATCAGAAGGTAAAAGAACTAGTTTTCTTCTCGACAGTTTATGGATTTTTTATGACCAGGTCGGTGATACCACTGAAAAAATAAGTTATCTCTTTGGTAAAAAGAATGGATATTATTACAGATATAAAAAGGATCCGTCAGCAGGTCTTTATTTATGGTCGAAAGAATTATTTGCAGGTGACAGAAAAGAGGGTACTGCTTATTTTTATTTTCCGGATGGAAAAGTTCAGCAGACAATTACTTACAGCGAAGGCAAAAAAGAAGGATTATCAAAGGAATATGATAAAAACGGAGAGATAATTACACTCCTGGAATATAATAATGATTTTCTTATAAGCAGGGAAAGGATAAACAGAACTGATGCAAAAGGATTAAAACAGGGTGAATGGAAAGATTTTTATCCTTCCGGAAGCATTAAGACTGAGAGTGCTTATAAGGATGATATGCTACATGGTTACTACAAGGAATATGATAATCGTGGAAGACTAACTGTTACAATGTTATATGATAATGGTGCAATAGTTAAATCCAGAGTTGAAGATGAACCCGATATAGAGATTGTTAACAGGTACGACAGCGATAATAAACTCATTTATAGCGGACCATACAGGAATAATGTACCTGTTGGAACACACCGTGAATACTCAAAAGACGGAAAGGTCAGCAATTCTTTTATCTATAATGATAATGGACTTCTGCTATCAGAAGGGATTGTAGATGAATCAGGAAATTACAACGGAAAATGGAAAAACTTTTATCCCGACGGAAAAATAATGTCCGAAGGAACATATACCGACAGCAGACGTACGGGAACATGGAAATTTTATAATAATTCATCGAAGGTTGAACAGACAGGATCATACAATAACGGACGACCGGATGGTTTATGGAAATGGTATTACGATAACGGAGCGGTTCTGAGGGAAGAAGAATATTTTCAGGGTGAAAGAGATGGAATTTATATTGAGTATTCAGCTGAAGGTGATATTATTGCTCAGGGTCAGTATACTGATGGTGAAAAGAATGGTGAATGGAAAGTTACCACAGGCGACTTTACAGAAGAAGGGAAGTATATTATAGGGTTGAAGGACGGACAATGGAAATCTTATTACGGGAATGGTACACTGAAATTCAGGGGAAGCTATCTACAGGGAAATCCTGACGGACAACATCTTTACTATTATGATAGCGGGAAAATCAAAGAAGAGCAATTTTACAGAATGGGCATCAGGCAGAGAACCTGGAAGAAATTTGATGAATATGGGGCTCCTTTTTTAACTATAACTTACAAAGATGATGTTGAAGTAAGTATTAACGGAGTGAAAATAAACCTTCCTGAGAGCGATACAAAGCTGATAAAATAGTTACTTTGCTTCATGGATGAAAGCTTTAATATCAGGAAAGAATCCGATTCTCAAACCGACCAGGAATTAGAAAAGCAGCTCAGGCCCTTGTCTTTTAATGATTTTAAGGGACAACAACAGGTTATTGATAATCTTGTTGTTTTTGTTACAGCTGCAAAACAAAGAGGCGAATCACTCGATCATGTATTATTACATGGACCTCCGGGGCTTGGAAAAACAACTCTTGCTTCTATAATTTCTAATGAACTGAGGGTGAATCTCAGGGTCACATCCGGTCCGGTGCTTGATAAACCGGGAGACCTTGCCGGTCTCCTTACCAACCTGGAAGACGGGGATGTACTTTTTATAGATGAAATACACAGACTTTCACCTGTAGTTGAAGAATACCTCTATTCAGCTATGGAGGATTACCAGATCGATATTATGATCGACAAAGGACCAAGTGCAAGATCAGTACAACTTACCCTGAATAAATTCACACTTATAGGTGCAACAACAAGGTCCGGATTGCTTACAAGCCCACTGAGAGCAAGATTCGGGATTAAATTTCACCTTGAATACTATGATCATGAAATACTTACGGGAATAGTTAAAAGATCGGCCGGGATCCTTAATATAAAGATTGATGAAATTGCAGCAGTTGAAATTGCTAAAAGAAGCAGGGGAACACCAAGAATTGCAAATGCATTACTGAGAAGAATAAGGGATTTTGCACAGGTCAAAGGTTCGGGGAAGATTGATATAGAAATTACAAAATACGGACTTAATGCTCTTAATATTGATCAGTACGGGCTCGATGAAATGGATAACAGAATACTTTCGGTTGTTGTAAATAAATTCAACGGCGGTCCTGTAGGATTAAACACTATCGCTACAGCTGTGGGAGAAGAGAGCGGAACTATTGAAGAAGTCTATGAGCCTTTCCTTATTAAAGAGGGATTCCTTAAAAGAACTCCCAGAGGCAGAGAGGCCACAGAACATGCATATAAACATCTTGGAAAACTCTACAAAACAGATGTTAACGGAACACTGTTCTGAGGTGTTCAGAAAGAAAATTCATTCAAAGACATTACTTATTTTTTCCAGACCCCTGGAATCAAGTATTTTGATCCGTCGTCCGTTCAGTTCAACAAGTTTATCAGCCTTAAATTCAGATAATAGTCTTATTACAGATTCTGTTGCAGTACCGATTATATTTGACAATTCTTCGCGTGTTAGTGATATTTTAAGGTAATTCTGATCATCAAGCCCAAAATCATTAACAAGAACAAGAAGTATTTCTGCAAGTCTTTCCCTTACTGATTTCTGAGCAATATCAGTTATGAAGGAATTTGCTTCGCCAAGCTCATGACATGCCAGCTTTAAAAGCTCGTAAGCAAAAACGGGATTGGATTTAACGAATGAGATCAGAATTTCAGAAGGAATAAAACATACATTGCAATCTTCAATTACCTTGGCTGATGTACATGCAACTTCATTACTCAGTACACTCCTGTAGGCTATAATATCTCCGGGCTTGGCAAAACGGATAATCTGTTCCTTGCCGTCAAGACCTGTTTTAAATACTTTGATTATACCACTGTGGATACAATAAAACCCACTTATACGACTGCCTTCCCTGTAAAGTACATCACCTCGTCTGAACTGCCGGAATTCCTTTTTAAAATTGATCAGATTCCCTTCTTCAAGTGTCAGGTGCCTGAAAATTGAGCCTGTTTCAGCTGAACACTTGTCACAAATGGGAACAGAGACGTCATGCTGCTTCATTTGATTGAAAAATTACGCTAAATAAAAATTAATCTGTATTATATTTTCGAATAATTAAAATGAAGTTCTGAATTGTTCAAGAAACCTTATGTCATTTTCAAAATACAGACGAAGGTCATTTACCTGATACTTTAACATTGCAGATCGCTCAATACCCATTCCAAAAGCAAATCCGGTATATTTGTTACTGTCAATATTACATGCTTCAAGAACAGCGGGATTCACCATGCCGCAGCCCAGAACCTCAAGCCAGCCTGTGTATTTGCAGACATTACATCCTTTGCCATTGCATATAGTGCAACTTACATCCATTTCACCCGAAGGCTCAGTAAAAGGGAAATAGGATGGCCTCAGCCTTATATCAGTCTTTTTTCCATACATTTCCCTGGCAAAGAAAAGAAGAGTCTGCTTGAGATCGGCAAATGAAACATTCTCGTCTATATATAAGCCTTCTACCTGATGGAATATACAATGAGCCCTTGCTGAAATTGCTTCATTCCTGAAAACACGTCCCGGAGAAATGGTCCTTATGGGAGGTTTCTGGTTCTGCATCACTCTAACCTGTACAGAAGAGGTATGTGTGCGAAGAAGTATATCCTCAGGATTGGAATCTTCGGGTGAGATCCTGGAAATATAAAATGTGTCCTGCATATCCCTTGCCGGATGCTCGGGAGGGAAATTCAAACATGTAAAATTATGATCATCATCCTCAATCTCCGGCCCTTCCGATACAGTAAAACCAATCCTTTCAAAAATGTTGATAATTTCATTTCTGACAATAGAGATAGGATGCCGTGATCCCAGTTCCCATGGATAACCCGGCCTTGTCAGATCATTATAAGAAGATGGACCGGAAGTAGTCCGAAGACTGGATTTAAGACTATTATATTTATCTGTTGCAGACTGCTTTAAATTATTAAGACTCTGTCCGATATGTTTTTTATCGGATGGTGCAACATTCCTGAATTCTTCGAAAAGCTCCGGTATGATCCCTTTTTTACTTAAATATTTCAAACGGAAATTTTCGAGCTCATCAGGTGTATTTATTAAAAGTGAAGATATTTCTGTAATTAAGGAATTTATTCGGGAAAGCATTTATCTGAAGTATTAATTGAATTGATTTTATTTATCTATGATTTTCATTTTCAGGATCCTGATATCTGAAACAGGACGATCGGAATTATCAGTGGTTACTGCAGCAATTTTATCTACAATATCGAGACCTTCTGTAACCTCACCAAAGACTGTATAAGTTCCGTCAAGACGGGGAACACCACCAAGGCTTGTATAGACTGTACGCTGGTCAGCCGGAATTTTGTAGGGTTCATTTGTCGTGAGATATTCAAACATTTTAGCAGACGCCTTCTCCTGTATCTCACCATCATGGAGCTGAATACCTGAGATACGGGCACTATCGGAAACCTCCCTGAGAAGTTTAATGAACATAGCCTGCTTAAGACTATTGTTAATGCGTTGTTCTGACTGGATGAGATCAGATTCTGTGAGTTTTGTACCCTGAACAATATAAAACTGTGTACCTGAAGATCTCATATCAGGATTGACATCGTTTCCTTCACGGGCGGCTGCCAGTGCACCCTTTTTGTGAAAATATTCAGATCTGAATTCCGACGGAATAGTATAGGTGTTGAGAGAATCAGCACCCTGCGGGATACCTCCCTGCCTGGTTAAAGGATCACCTGCCTGTATCATGAAGGAATTAATAACACGATGAAATAAAATACCATCATAGATTCCTGAATTTACAAGCTTTATGAAATTATCCCTGTGTAACGGAGTTCCGTCATATAATCTTATTTTAATATCACCAAGGGTGGTTTTCATGAGGATTATTGTATTCTCATTGCTTCCTGGCGATTTACAACTGACAACAGCAAAAATTAATATAAGTAGAATTGGTTTCAGCCGGAATTTGTTCATGAGTGACATGATTTATTTAACATTGTATCCTGATTGCGAGCGCAAAGATATTTAACTTTAAGCATCAACGGAAATATTGATTTTATAATTAAAGATTTATATTCATTTATTTATCGATTCGAAAAATTGAATTCTTAAAACTATCTTTGCAATCATTTTAATAAAGTGAACGAAGTCAGAGTTTTAGCAAAACAAACATTGATCTATGGTTTTGGAACCATCGTTCCAAGGTTCCTGAACTATGGGATACTCACTTTCCTGTATACAAGAATATTCGATAAGGCTGAATATGGCGTGGTTACAGAGTTATACGCCTGGATGGTCTTCCTGCTGATTGTACTTACATATGGAATGGAAACTGGTTTTTTCAGATTTTCTCAAAACAGGGAAGACTATGAAAAGGTATATTCCACTGCAATAACCAGTCTGCTTATCTCTTCATTGCTTTTTGTGATTCTTGTATTTGCTTTCATCAAACCTGTTGCAGATATCATGAATTACAGCCAGAATCCGGGGTACATCAGAATGTTTGCATCTATAGTGGCTATTGACGCTTTTACGGCAATACCTTTTGCAAAATTACGTAGGGATAATAAGGCATTTTTATTCAGTCTCATAAAAATATTAAATGTTGTAATAACAATTGCAGCTGTAATATTTCTTCTGTTTATTGCACCGGATATTTATGAGAGAAGCACCGGATGGTTCCGGAAAATTTATAATCCTGAACTTGGAGTAGGCTATGTCTTCCTTGCTAACCTTATCGGTAGTGCATCAACGCTATTATTACTGATGCCTTCTTTTATAACAATAAAACCAGTTTTTAGCAGGGAATTGTGGCTGAGAATGATTAATTATTCCTTCCCGCTTATGATCGCAGGTCTTGGAGGTGCCATTAATGAGGCTCTTGATAAGATTATATTGCGAAGAATGCTGGGAGATGAAAACGGTCTTGAAATTCTGGGAGAATATGGAGCAGGATATAAAATTGCGGTCCTGATGTCTCTGTTTATTCAGATGTTCAGGTTTGCTGCCGAACCATTCTTTTTTGAAAGGGCTAAAACGGCCGGAGCAAAAGAAACATACGCATTCGTAATGAAGTTCTTTGTTATAGGTATGATAGTGGTATACCTTGTAATTAATTTGTATATCGCAGGTTTTCAATTGATAATAGGTGAGTTATTCAGATCTTCGGTTGTAGTGGTTCCCATTGTCAGTATGGGATATCTTCTTTACGGTATTTACGTAAATCATAGTATATGGTATAAACTGAATGATCTGACCAGATATGGTATTTACATTACATTTACAGGGGCAGTTGTTACGATACTCGTAAACGTTCTCTTTATTCCGGAATATGGATATATGGCATCAGCATGGGCTCATATAGCATCATACGGAAGCATGATAATCCTTTCTTTTATACTTGCGTCAAAGCATTACAGGATAGAATACAGAATGCACGAGCTTTTCCCTTATTTCATACTGGCAGCAGGAATGATTATTTTTAGCAGGATATATGCATATCCGAATTTAGTTGTTGAAATTGTAATTAATAGTTTTTTTCTCGCGGCATTTATAACCTTTGCACAATACAGAGACAATTTTATAACAGTGTTTTTCAGAAAAAGTGACAAATGAACATTAAAATAGTTAATAAATCCAGGCACAATCTGCCGGAATATTCCACAGCAGCATCAGCGGGTATGGATATAAGAGCTAATCTGGAGAACGAATTAGTTCTTAAAGCCGGCAAAAGAGCACTGGTCCCTACAGGGCTGTTTCTTGAAATTCCGGTCGGATATGAAGCCCAGATAAGGCCACGAAGCGGTTTAGCCTTAAATAAAGGAATAAGCATATTAAATTCTCCGGGAACTATAGATTCAGACTATCGCGGGGAAATATGTATCATAATGATAAACTTATCAGACGAAGATTTCGTTATTAAGGATGGTGACAGGATCTGCCAGATGGTTATCAGCAGGCATGAAAGGGCGGAATGGATTAAAGTGGATGTACTGGAGGAGACAGAAAGAGGTTCAGGAGGGTTCGGTCACACTGGAAAGAAATAGAAAATGAGGATGAAGACAATTATTTTACCCGGTATTATTATTACAATACTATTGATATTTTCCTGCGGAAGAGAAATAACACCGGCGCTTTCGGATATACCTAAAGGCAAAGGAATCGATTCGGCAGCCTTCGATTACGTTTTTGTAGAGGCAGTTAAACAGAAGCTGATGGGAAATAGCGGAGAAGCTTTGAAATATTTTGAACAATGCCTGAAGCTTAATCCGGAAAATGACGCGGTATATTATCAGATGGCACAAATCGTTCTTTCAGGAGGGGATATTAAAAACGGAAAGATTCTTGCACGGAAAGCGGTTCAGCTGGATAATGATAATCTGTGGTATTTAATGATGTTGTCAGGATTATATTATCAGGAGAAGAATATCGACAGCGCAATAGTTTACTACGAAATGGCTGTTGATAAACACCCTGAAAAGGAAGAATTATTGCTTGCTCTGGGGAATCTTTATTCGGAAAATGAGAAGTATGAAAAAGCCGAAGCGATATTTAAACGGCTTGATGATAAGTATGGAATAAATGAAACTTCAACTCTTGCAAATATCCGGAACATGATACGTTCAGGAAAATCAGAAGAAGCCCTTAATCTGACAGAAAAGCTCCTGAAAGACTATCCTGATGAAATACTGTATAATGGTTTACTGGCTGAAATATACAGGAAACAAGGAGAAAATGAAAAAGCAATGGGAGTTTATAATATGCTGATCGAAAGAAATCCGGAGAACCCGGAAACTCAATTAGCTTTATGTGACTTCCTGATAACTGAAAAAAAGTATGATGAACTGCTTCAGCTTATAAATACTGTAGTAATTAATGAAAATATAACACGTGAGGATAAGATATCTTTATTTGCGAAAATGATTGAAACAGATGATCTTGTTGCCGGCAAAGCAAATGAATTGGCTATGTCTCTCATGATTTTTGAAGCAACATACGGTAATGATGGTATTGTTGAACTGTTAAGGCCTGAACTTCTTGTAAAGCAGAAAAGATTAAAAGAAGCAGCGGAAAGACTTGAAGAGATAATAAAGAAACAGCCGGAGAACTATTTTGCCTGGGAGAAACTTCTTCTTGTATATCTTGAAGACAAGGATTACAGAAAACTGGAAAAAAGGGGTGCTGATTGTGCGTTAAGATTCAACAGATCATTTCTTGCAAAAATGCTTTATGCTGCGGGAGCAACTGAAAATAAGAATTATCAGACAGCACTTGAAGAGGTAAGAAAGGCGGAAATTCTTGCCGGAGATAATGAGGAAATGATACTCCAGGTACTATCGACAAGGGCTGATATTTATTACAGGATGCAGGATTATGAGAAAGCCTTTGAGATTTTCGAAAATGCTGTAAAAAGTAATAAAAACGATCTTACGATGTTAAATAATTATGCATATTACCTGGCTGAACAGGACCTGAAATTAAAGGAGGCTGAGGTTATGGCAAGAAGTGTTATTGAAAGAGATAAAAATAATACTACATTTCTGGATACTTATGCATGGGTTCTTTTTAAAAGAGGAAAAATAAGGGAAGCCGAGAAGATAATGCAGTCTGTTATTAATATGAGTGAAACTGGGGATGCCGAATTCTTTGAACATATGGGCTATATAAAGAGAAAAAGAAATAATTGTAAAGAGGCTGTTAAGAACTGGAACAGAGCAATAGAGTTGGATAGTACAAAAACAGAACTTTTAAAGGAAATTGAAAAATGTCAGGGAAAGAAGTAATTGTAATTCTTGCAATAACATTGTCAGGCTGTTCTTCAATGAAGAAGACTACGACCAGTCTGCCGGTAAAAAGTTCAGATGACAGACTGGCTCTGACGGAAAGAACCACAAACAGAAATCTGACGGCAAGAGATTTTAACATAGTAAAAGCGGAAGTTGAGATACTGAATAACGGAGAAAGCCAGAAACTGGTTGCAACAGTTAAATACAGAAAGCCGGGGAATTATCTTGTAACAATAAGGAACAGAACAGGAATTGAAGCAGCTCGTGTATATATCACTCATGATACTGTACTTATCAACGACAGGATTTACAGAAAACTATATTGCGGGTCAAATGAATATCTTTTAAAAAAATACGGAGTCGCAACTAATTCATTGCCTCTCATATTCGGTGATTATCTCAGCGACCTGACTGAAGTGGAGATACTTAAGGATTGTACAAATGGTACCAGTGAAATACAGGGATATCTTGAAACAAAAGAACTATGGTATTACATCGATTGCAAGGAAGCAAAGGTATCGGCTGTTACAATAAGTGAAAAGACAGGCACTGCCGGAATGAATATGAAATTCGGGGACTTCAGATCAGAAGGTAATATTATATATCCGGCTCAGATAATGGTAGAAGATATCCTGGAAAAGACTCAGATTTCAATTAAAATAGGATCTGTGGACTTAACTGACAGTCGTCCGCTTGAATTTATACCAGGGAAAAATTATGAGAGAATTATCTTGAAATGAGATTACCAGCTTATTTAATTTTAATTCTGTTTGGATTTAGCGGTATGCTTACCGCACAATCAAAGGCTGAGCTTGAAGCACAGAGAAAGCAAGCGATGGAGGAGATATCCTATGTAGATAATATGCTGAAAACCACGGAAAAGGAGAAAAAAGAAAGTGTTCAGGCACTCAGGATAATAGGAAATAAGGTTAATTTAAGGGAGTCAGTAATTAAAGGGATGAATGATGAAATTTCACTGATTAATGAGAGAATTGAAATAAATAAACTGGCGCTTGAAATGATGGAGAACGACCTGAACATATTAAAGGAAGACTATTCCAGGTCAATTCTTAATTCTTATAAGGCAAAGAAAGTTAATCCTGATATGGTTTATATTCTCTCTTCAAGCGATTTCAATCAGGGCTATAAGAGACTTAAATATTTACAGCAAATTACGAAGTACCGGAGAAATGAATCAGAAATAATCAGAGAACTCAAACAACAGATAGAAGGAACAAAATCAAGGCTTGAAAAGGACCTTCAGGATATTTCTGAACTGCAGCAAAAGGAAATTCAGCAGAAAAACCTGCTGAAAGGGGAGCAGGAAAAGAAGCAGAAAATGTTAAGATCATTGGGAAGTAAGGAAAAGCAATTGAGAAAGGAACTTGAAGAAAAAAGAAGAATAGCTAAAAGAATTGATGCTGAAATTTCAAGAATAATAGAAGAGGAAAGAAAAAGAGCGCTGAAAAGTAGTATGACCCCTGAGCAAAAATTGATCGGTGATAGTTTCCAGGAGAACAAAGGCAGGTTACCCTGGCCTGTGGAAAGAGGGATAGTTACGTCTCATTTCGGGGTACATCAGCATCCTGTACTGAAATACGTTACTGAAGAAAATAAAGGAATTGAAATTACAAGTAATGGCAAAATAACAGCAAGAAGTGTATTTAAGGGAGAAGTTTCTGCGATTTCTGCAATTTCAGGTGCAAATATTACAGTTATTATAAGACATGGAAACTATCTTACAGTTTATAGTAATCTCATAAATGTGAAGGTAAAAAAGGGAGATAAGGTCGAAACAAAGCAGGAGGTTGGAGAGGTTTATGCTGATCCCAGGGCTGATAATAATTGTATTCTGAAATTTATGATATTTGAACAGAAAAACGCTATGGATCCGGAACAATGGATTTCGAAAATTTAAATTGCACTGAAACATATTTTGTGTAATTTAGTATAAGGATTATTAAATTCAGACAATGCAAAAGACAATCAGAATTGGATCGGCTATAGAAAATCTGAGAGTGGTCGAAAATGCTATAGATACGCTTACGAACGACGCAGGAATAAGTCAGGATAGTTACGGAAAAATACTTATAGGAACGTTGGAAGCGGTAAATAATGCCATTGTTCACGGTAATAAATCAGATATTAAAAAGTTTGTTGATGTTCAGTTTAAGCTTTTGAACAAAAATCTGCAGGTGACTGTTACAGATGAAGGCAGAGGATTTAAGCCCTCTGAAATTCCAGATCCTACAAAACCTGAAAATATTGAACTGCTGGCAGGCAGAGGTGTGTTCCTGATGTCAAAACTTGCTGATGAAATTGAGTTTAATAATATAGGGAACAGTGTGACAATGACTTTTAAAATTTAAAAATTTGAGAATTAATTTATTTTACGATGATGTAAAATACCGTTTAAGGAACGTTAGAAAAGTAAAAAACCTAATAATTAAGGTCATCAGGAATGAAAATATGATTCCGGGTGACCTTAATTTTATTATTACAGATGACAGAAACATCCGGGAAATAAACAAGGAATTTTTAAAACGTGATACCTTTACAGATGTTATAGCATTTGACTATGGAGAGGAAAACAATGTTAACGGAGAAGTGTATATTAGTATAGACACTGTAAAAACTAATGCGCATAACTATAAAGTTAGTTTTAGATCGGAATTACTAAGGGTAATTATACATGGAACTTTGCATTTATGCGGATATCGGGATAAGGAACAACATGAAAAACTGGTAATGTATAGTATGGAAGAGAAATGGATGGAAATCTATAAAAAGGAATAAATGCCGGAATTCATTTACGATATAGTCGTGGTTGGGGGTGGACACGCAGGATGCGAAGCAGCACATGCAGCGGCAGTGATGGGTGCAAAAACCCTATTGATCACTATGGATATGACTAAGCTTGCACAGATGTCATGTAATCCTGCAATGGGAGGAATAGCAAAGGGTCAGATTATAAGAGAAATTGACGCATTTGGAGGAATGAGTGGTCTTGTGACGGACAGAAGTATGATTCAGTTCAGAATGCTAAATAAATCAAAGGGTCCGGCAATGTGGAGTCCGAGAGCACAGTGTGACAGGCAGAAATTCTCTGTTGAATGGCGTAAAGTACTGGAAGGAACTAATAATTTGTTTATTTGGCAGGAACAAGCCGTTGAATTAATTGTTGAGGACAATACAGTAAAGGGAGTTAAAACAAATTTTGGAACTGTATTTAAATCTGAAGCTGTAATTCTGACTAATGGAACATTTCTTAATGGATTGATGCATGTGGGATTTAATAAGATAACAGGAGGAAGAGCAGGAGATCAGGCTTCAGTCGGTCTGAGTGAACAGATGATGAAGTTAGGTTTTGTTGTTGAAAGACTTAAAACAGGAACGAGTGCAAGAATAGACGGGCGGACTATTGATTTTCAGAAAATGGCGGAGCAAAAGAGTGATGAGGATCTGAGAAAATTCTCATTTATGTCTGATAATGTTCCCATAAGAGAAGAAAGGAGTTGCTATATAACACACACGAATAGTAAAGTTCACGATGAATTGAGAAAGGGTCTTGAATTCAGCCCTCTATTTACAGGGAGAATTAAAGGCAGGGGTCCGAGGTATTGTCCGAGTATTGAAGATAAGATCGTAACATTCGGAGAAAAGGATTCCCATCAATTGTTTATAGAGCCTGAAGGAACTGATACAATAGAGTATTATGTTAACGGATATGCCAGCAGCCTTCCGTTGGAATACCAGCTGAATGCATTAAGACTTGTAAAAGGATTGGAGAAGGTGGAAATATTCAGACCAGGTTATGCGATAGAGTATGATTTTTTTCAACCAACGCAATTAAAACATACACTTGAGACAAAAAGGATAAAAAATTTGTATTTCGCAGGACAGATTAATGGCACAACAGGATATGAAGAGGCGGCCGCTCAGGGATTAATGGCGGGAATAAATTCTGTGTTGAAATTAAGAGGAAAAGATAGTTTGATTCTGGGAAGGGAGGAATCATATATTGGTGTGCTTATTGATGACCTGGTAACAAAAGGAGTTGATGAGCCTTACCGGATGTTTACATCGAGGGCAGAATACAGAATTCTTTTGAGACAGGATAATGCGGATGAGAGGTTGACTGAAAAAGGATATATGATAGGTTTGGCAGATAAGGAAAGAATATCAAGACTGAAACAAAAGAAAGAGGCAGAAGAGGAAATTATAGAGTTTTTAGAGAAAACCAGTGTGTCGCCATCTGAGATAAATGAATTTCTAAAAAGTAAAGAAACGAGTCCGGTAACTCAGAAAGTCAAAGCTATTACAATTGCTATCAGACCGCAGATTAATATTAAGGAACTTCTGGATAAGCTGGATAAAGAGAATCTGCTTAAAGCTAAATCATCAGAAATATATGATGAAATATCTGAATCCTCAGAAATAAAGATAAAGTACGAAGGTTATATACAACGGGAAAAGTTAATCGCTGAAAAGATTAAAAGACTTGAGAAGATTAAAATCCCGGATGATATAGATTATCAGGAATTGTTTTCAATATCAACAGAAGGAAGACAGAAGCTTTCACGGATAAAACCTGAAAACATTGGACAGGCAGGGAGAATAAGTGGTGTATCACCATCTGATGTAAATGTATTATTAATGTATCTCGGAAGATAAAATGTTCCACGTGGAACATTTTAT
>CAZWUB010000030.1:22220-29528 GCA_964637415.1 uncultured Rikenellaceae bacterium | reverse complement strand
TATAAATTTGAGCTATAAATCATTGTCATGCATTACAGCTGGGTTTTGAAATACAAGATCAAGATCAACCGGGCGGGGCTCTGTCTTTAGGTGTATCAGAATTATGTTCAGAGAAAAGATATTCTCAAATGAGAATCATTCTTATTTGAAATTTATTGTTATTTGAGAATTATTGTTATTTGAGAATTACTCTTAAATGAGAAATATTTTTAAATAAGAATCACTCTCAAAAAAGAAAGATTCTCAATTGAGATTCTTTCTCAAATGACAAACATCTGAATCAACACTCATATTTTTCCCATTCTAAAAATCAATTATCAGAAACAAATGAAACCATTAGTAATAACCGGATCAGATCTTACAGTAAATGACGTTGTTAACGTCGCCCGGCGCGGACAAAAAGTTGAATTACACCCCGACGCCCGTAAAAGAATTGCCGCCTGCCGTGATATGCTCGAAAAAAAAATAAATGCACATGAAATAATGTACGGGGTCAATACCGGGATCGGTGAATTCTCCGAAATCGTTCTCAACGATAACCAGATCCAGGACTTCCAGAGATACCTTGTATATAACCATGCTGCAGGTATTGGAGACCCCGCTCCCATCGAAATAGTAAGAGGCGCAATGCTCGGCAGAATAACCGTCCACGCCCACGGTAACTCCGGAAACAGACTTGAAATAACAGAAACCTATGTCGAAATGCTGAACAAGGGCGTCACTCCCTTTGCATGCCAGAAAGGATCTGTCGGTGCATGCGGCGACCTTGCCCCGATGTCACAGATAGCATTGCTGTTACTTGGTGAAGGAAAAGCATATTATAAAGGAGAACTGCTCGATGGTAAAGAGGCCATGGACAGAGCCGGAATACCTGTGCCGGGACTCCAGGCCCGCGACGGTCTTGCTGCCATCAACGGATCAAATATGCTCACAGCCATGAGCGCAATATGGCTCGTCGATGCAAATAACTGGCTTAAACAGGCCGAAATAGCCGCATCAATGTCCCTCGAAGCTCTTAAAGCCAATATGAAGCCCTATACTCCCCTTCTCCATGAGGCAAGAGGCTTCAAAGGAGCGATCAGAAGCGCAAATGCAATAAACAAATGCATTTCCGGAGGCGATCTTAAGGAAGGAAGAGTCAAATCAAAAGTACAGGACGCTTATTCAATGAGATCAACTCCCCAGGTTATCGGTTCAGCCCATGATTTGCTTGCATATGCAAAATCACAGGTTGAAATCGAACTTAACGGCGTAGGCGATAATCCTATCTTCTTCCCCGAAAAAAACATTCAGCTGTCCGGTGCAAATTTCCAGGGATCACCCGTGAGCGTTCCAATGGATATGGCCGGCGCCTGTATCACAATGGTAAGCGTTATGTCTGAAAGAAGAATGAACCGCCTTAATAATGTGGCCCTGAGCGTTGGATTACCGGACTTCCTTACCAAAGGCGCAGGCATGTTCTCCGGAATGATGCTGAGCCAGTATACCGCAGATACACTCATTGTCGAACAGAGAATACTCTCGATGCCCGCATCAATCCAGTCAATACCAGCTGCTGCCGACCAGGAGGACTTTGTATCGATGGGAATGAATACCGCAATTAAGAATAACCAGATCCTCGACTGCGCTTACGGTATCCTTGGTATTGAATTCATGGCAGCTGCCCAGGCGCTCGATTTCAGAAAGGATGAATATAAATTCGGGAATGGCGTTCAGAAAGCAAAGGATGTGATAAGAAAACATGTCGAATTCCTCGATATCGACAGACCTCTCTACCCCGATCATACAGTAATGAAAGAACTTGTGAAATCCTGCGAGATCCTGAGTGAGGTCGAGAAAGAAGTGGGAAGCCTTGAATAAGCTTTTACCGCAAAGATCCCTAAGTATCCGCAAAGGTCGCAAAGTGTATAAATTTGTAATGACCTTTGCGCACTTTGCGCATTCTTTGCGTACTTTGCGGTAAATAACTGTTACCCGAATTATTTAACCAAATCTTATTTGTTATGATCCGTAAAATATCTTTTATCCCATTGTTATTCATTGCAATAACTGCTTCGGCTCAGCTGAATTATATCCCCTCTCCGGAGAATCTCAAATCCCGTGAATGGTTCCAGGATGCAAAATTCGGAATGTTCATCCACTGGGGTGTATATTCCATCCTTGGTGACGGAGAATGGGTTATGAATAACCAGAGAATCGACAAGCAGACTTATCAGAAACTCCCCGGTTTCTTCAATCCGATCAACTACGATCCGAAAGAATGGGTGGCTATCGCAAAAGCTGCAGGTATGAAATATATCACAATAACAAGCAAACACCACGACGGATTTGCAATGTTCGATTCAAAACTCACAGACTGGGATATCGTCGACCGTACGCCTTATAAAAAAGATGTCCTGAAAATGCTGGCCGATGAATGCAGGAAAGAAGGAATAAAACTCTTCTTTTATCATTCCCAGCTCGACTGGTATCAGGAGAATTATTACCCGAGGGGAAATACGGGACAAACCGCAGGCCGACCGGACAAAGGCGACTGGTATAAATACCTTGATTTCATGGACGGACAGTTGACAGAGCTCCTTACAAATTACGGTGAAATTGGCGGGATATGGTTCGACGGTCACTGGGACAAGAAAGATTCCGACTGGAGACTGGATAAGACCTATGGATTGATTCACAAACTGCAGCCAGGCTGCATGGTTGGAAGTAACCATCACCTTACACCCTTTCCCGGAGAAGATTTCCAGATGTTCGAAAAGGATCTTCCCGGACAGAAAACTACAGGTTTCAACCAGGAACAGACAGTAGGCCAGCTTCCGCTTGAAACATGTGAAACGATGAATAATTCATGGGGATTTAATCTTCAGGATAAGAATTACAAATCAACACGAAACCTCATTCAGTATATTGTCAAAGGAGCCGGCCTAAACTCTAACTTCCTCCTTAATGTCGGTCCGATGCCCGATGGAAAGATCCAGCCGGAATTTGTAACGACTCTTAAGGAAATCGGTGCATGGATGGATAAAAACGGGGAGACAATTTATGGAACCAGAGGCGGTCCGGTGTCACCAAGATCATGGGGTATAACGACACAGAAAGGAAATAAGGTATATGTCCATATCCTTAATCACGAGGATAATAATATCCTGATTCCTGATTTCGGGAAAAAGATAAAAAATATAGCCACCTATAAATCGGGCGCTAAAATAAAATTTAAACAGGATGCTTTCGGGATCGCAATAACTGTTCCGGATGAGGCTATTGATGAAACCGATACGATATTGGTTATTGAAATATAGTAATTATTTTAAAAATACCTCCAGAACCGGAATCTCCACCGGTGGCTTTAATACCGGCAGGGTAAGCGACAGATCATTCTGACCACCTTCCCTGGGTGCCGACATGCTTATCTCGGAAGCATCATGAAGGAACTGAACATACTTAACCTTGTCTGCCATATTTTTGAGTGTCAATCTTCCCATAGGATATGCAAGCAGATGAATATATAAAGTATTTGTCCGGGGATTATATGTCAGAACTGTATTGGAAGGTGCTGAAATACCTGCAGGCGCTTCAGTACATTCATAAATTGAGCGGCTGTTCAGTGACATCCATTCACCCATAGCTTTCAGTCTGTCCTGAGCCCTGTGATCGAACAAGCCCCGTGCGGTAGGACCAACATTAAGCAGCAGGTTGCCTCCCTTGCTTACCGATTCGATAAGAAGTTCCAGCAGCTGGGCCGGACTTTTCCAGGTCGTCTCATCACGGTAATAGCCCCAGGATCCGGAAAAAGTCTGACAGGTCTCCCATGGAACTCTCTTCCCGTTAATTTCAGGCCATTTTTCAACCTTATACTGCTCGGGTGTTGTAAAATCCCATCCCCCTTCTACATCCCTCAGATCAAGACGATCATCGACAATGATCCCCGGCTGAAGTGAACGGGCCAGTTTCAGCAGATTCTGCGAATCCCAGTCATCACGTCCCTTACCATTCTTTCCCGGAAATGAAAAATCAAACCATATTATACTTATTTCACCATAATTTGTAAGCAACTCCCTTACCTGGTTCTTCATATATTCCCGGTACTTGTTCATATCCTTTCCCTTATTGAGCTTTTCATATTCAGCATCTGATTCCTGCCTCTGAGGATGACGGCTGTCAATAGTATAATCAGGATGATGCCAGTCTATCAGTGAATAATAGAACCCTACCTTCAGCCCTTCAGCCCGGAATGCTTCAACATACTCTTTGATCAGATCCTTCTTTACAGGTGTATTTGTCGACTTGTAATCCGTGAATTTTGAATCGAAAAGACAAAATCCTTCATGATGTTTGGCAGTCAGAACAACATATTTCATCCCTGCTTCACGGGCCATCTTTGCCCATTCCTTCGGATCATAAAGGTCGGGATTGAACATTTCAAAATATTTCTGGTATTGTTCATTTGTCAGCCTTTCCCTGTTCTTCACCCATTCGTGACGGGCAGGCATGGCATACAATCCCCAGTGAATAAACATCCCGAAACGGGCATCGGTCCACCATTTCATCCTCTGCATCTTCTGGGCTTCCGTCTCCTTAGGCAACTGTGCCGGAGTGGTCTGTGTGATGATCAGCAGCAGGATCATCAGAAAAGTTGTAATAAGGGTTTTGTTCTTCATGGTATAGTTTTTATCGGATTATTAATATGATCTCTAAAAGTACTTAAATATATCTTCTTTGCAATATGTACAACAGTTCATTGACGGAAAGCTTTACCGGATTGTTCTTGCATTCGGTTGACACAGCAATTTTCTCAAGGTCATTCTCACAGATCCCTGAAGCTTTTAATCCCGGCAAATTGAGTTCTTCTGTAAGATTGTGAAGATATTCAATGAATCGGTCAATCATCTGATCGTCGTTCCTCAATTCTTTATCATCCAGAAAAAGCTTTGCCAGCATTAAATACTTTTTCAGGGAAGGAATTGAACCGGAGACTTCTCTTAGCCTCTTTACAGTCAATTCATTGGAAATAGCCATAAGTGTTCCGCAAACTATACCATGCGGAATATTGTACAATCCTCCGATTGATGATGCAAATCCATGGATAACACCCAGTCCGGCATTCGCGAGACATATACCTGATGTCAGCGCCGCGAATGACATTCCGGCTCTTACTTCAGTATCATTCCCGTCACGGTATGCCCTGGTTAATGATGATTTTATTGCTTTAAGACCTTCAAGGGCTAGGGCATCTGTATATTCATTCGATTTTGTCGAGAGGTATGCTTCCGTCAGCTGGGTGAAACAGTCCATCCCCGAGGCCGCAGTGATTTCAGGCGGACAGGAAAGTGTAAGTTCCGGATCAACAAGAGCAATATCCGGAACGAAATTATCATGACGAAGAGATTTTTTGAATCCATCCTTCCCCACCCTTGAAATAACAGCATTCTTTGTTGCTTCACTGCCGGTCCCGGAAGTTGTCGGAACAGCAATGAACGGGATCTTCATCCCCGGATGATCCTTTGTCCCAACTCCTTCAAGAAAATCGATAACATTTCCCTGAACAGGTGTCATTGCGGAAACGGCCTTCCCTGCATCAATAACACTTCCGCCTCCGATTGCGACAACAACATCGGGACAATGGCTTCTATACGATGAAGCTGCAATATCTATCATATCATCTGAAGGCTCGCCGGGAATAGTCAGAATGTTAAGCCCGATACCTTCAGCTTTTACCGTCTCAAAAAACTTCATCGAAGCAGAGGTCGTTCGGAAAGACGTCCTGCCCGTCACAAGCAAAACATTCTTCCCGTAACGCTTAATCAACCCCGGCAATTCAGAAACTTTTTCGCTTCCAAAGATGATCAGCGGGAGCCTTGCAAACTGAAAAGGTTTTATCATTTTGCTCCGGTCTTTGGCTGAAGGATATTATATCTTACTCCTTTCCGTGGCTCTGCCATCATTTCCTGAACTGTTTCCCTCCACTTCAGGTAGTGCGCGGTGTTTTTATGTGCAGAAACAGCCTCTTCCGATTCGTAAGCCTCATAGAACATGAACCTTGAAGGGTCATCAGCCTGCTGAATCAGATCAAAACGGATGTTTCCAGGCTCCTTTACCGATCCCAGATGATTTGCCTCTGAAGCTCTTATAAAATCAGCAACCGATTCAGGTTTTACATGGATATATACGCAGGTTACTATCATTTTTAGTATTTTTGAAGCAAAATTACGCTATCTGACTGAAAACACAAACCATAGTGATATTTGTTCATCCAATCTTCATCTTTAATTCCTAGCTTTGTAACTGATTATGTTAAGAATACAATAAGAGAAGGTTACCGGAAGGGGACAAATAAAATGTGGCGTTATGAAGAACCTTAATAAAATATTAATATTCACAGTATTACTGGTCATTACAGGAATGTTCTGCAAAGCCCAGACTGTTACTGTTATTCCAGATTCTGCAAGCCTGACAATGAACACAACCCAGAAAGAAGAAAAAGTTCAGGATCAGAATCAGAATAAGGTTCAGGATAAAAACCAGGGCCAGCAACAGAATGCAAATCAGCAAAGAGCAAGCAACAGAAATAATGCTGCAAATAAATCAGTCAAGCAGGTCAGGAGTGCAAAACCCGATCTGAGCAAGTCAAAAGGAGCCCGGCCGAATATTACAAGACCATCAGGGTCGGCAATACCTAAAGGAGTAGGAAAACCCGGAGGTGCCGGGAAAAAAGGAGGCAGTTAAACCTTAAACAACCGGATGAACAGGTATTATGAGATAATTATCAGAAGCATTTTAAGTCTGACCCTGTTTACTGTTCCGGTTAGAAGCTTTTCACAGTCAGATCAGATAATCACTGATACAACCAGGGATACAACAGATTCCGAAGCCTCAAAACATACATTGTTCAGCGGCCTGGGCTATGGTACAAATTTTATCTACCTCGGATCGACTATTTCAGGAAATAAGCCTTACGAATACGCTTCTCTTATTTATGGTTTTAACGGCGAACTGTATTTCTCGGCATCAACAGTCCACCTTTCATCTGTTTCTCCATTTCTGGCCTTCTACAGCGGCACTGTCAGCTACAATCATGTCTTTAATTCATGGTTCGATATCTCTGCAAGCGTTTCAGGATATTATGTAACCCCTTCGCTCCGGGATGATCTTTTTAATTGTTTTTATTATGGCGACCTTACGGCAGGCTTCGACTGGAATATCCTTTATACAAAAATTTCAGGGGGCATCCTGCTTTCAGACGAAAAGAACGGATATCTGCAGATAAGAAATTCAAGGTATTTCCAGTCCCGGGAGTTTAGCTCCAAAAAA
>CAZWUB010000030.1:0-22120 GCA_964637415.1 uncultured Rikenellaceae bacterium | reverse complement strand
TTGTTATATGAATGTACTAATAGTTGAAGACGAAAAAAGCCTTGCTCACGAAATAGCTGAATTTCTGAGGTCAGAAAGTTTCCTGTGCGAAACAGCATCAACAGGAAGGGAGGCATCAGAAAAGATCGCAATCAACCTGTACGATTTCATCCTCCTCGATATCGGACTTCCCGATTATAACGGACTGGATCTTTTAAAAGAAGCCCGAAAGAATAACAGCGATGCTTCTTTCATCATAATCACTGCGCGGGGAGCAGTGGAAGATAAGGTAAAGGGACTTGATCTGGGTGCAGATGATTACCTTGCAAAACCATTTGCGCTTGTGGAATTGTTATCAAGGATAAATGCCGTGGCAAGAAGAAAGTTCAACATAAATACTACTGATATTACTCTCGGACTGTTCGAAATGCAGGTCCAGGCACGTAAATTGATCTGTAACGGAAAAGATGTCGATCTTACAAAAAAAGAATATGACCTACTTCAGTATCTGGTGCTCAACCATGGAAAGGTTCTGACGCGCCAGCAACTGTATGAGCATATCTGGGGGAATATTCTCGACGACCAGTATGACAGCAACTTCATTGATGTCCATATAAAGAACCTCAGGAAAAAACTTAATACACATGCACCAACCCCATGGCTCGAAACAGTGAGGGGAGTGGGTTACAGGATCAGCATTCCTGAATAACTAACAATTTCACTCTGCAATGAGACTCAGAATCAAACTTGCATTATTCAATCTGCTGACAAAGCTTGTTTTCGCTGTTTTGTTTATTATCCTGATGCCCTTCATTATAGAAAGGATCAACCTCAGACAGGTCGATAATAATCTGATAGAAAAAAGAGAAAAGGTAATATCCCTGATATCGGAAACGGGTATAGAGCCATTTATTATTTCCGACACTGCAAATGCATTCGGAAGCTATAATATCCTGAAAGAGGAATTCATCAGCCTTGAAAAAATCGATACTGAAGAGGATCTGAATTATATTGATGTTACCCCCAGACTTATAGAGGGTGAAGAGATAGTATACCGGGTGCTGAATTATTCTTTTAATGTCGACGGTCAGAAATACCTCCTTGAGGTGGGCAAAAGCATCCAAAGTATTGGTGAAACCGGGAAAGATATAAGGAACGTAATGCTGGCATTCCTTATCCTGATAATATTACTTACCTTTATTGCTGATTATCAATATACAAGAGTCATTCTAAATCCGCTGGAAAAGATCAAGAACAAGCTGAAGCTGATTTCAGATCCGGCCCTCTTCGACATGACTCCGGTCAGAACAAATACTTCCGACTTTGTTGCTCTCGATAATACCCTCTGTGAGCTTATGGATAATATCAATAAGCTGTTCAGGAAGGAAAAGGATATAACTGTAAATATCTCCCATGAACTTCTTACTCCTGTTTCTGTCCTCCGCAGCAAGCTTGAAAATATCCTTCTGAAAGAAAACCTTGATCATGATATTGAAGCCAGGATAGAAGAATCTCTCAAAACCCTTCACAGACTTCAGAGTCTTGTCAACTCATTGCTTATGATTGCAAAAATTGAGAGCCACCAATATCTCCGTGAAGATTCCGTTTCTGTATCGGAGGTCCTTGAAGAAGTGGCAGATGAGATCGAACCGCTGTCGGAAGATGCAGGAATTATCCTTAAGAAAGAACTTATTGATGACCTCAGGATTGAAAAAGCGAATCGTTCCCTCATCTTTTCGATGTTCTTTAACATAGTAAATAATTCAGTCAGGAATACACCATCGGGTGGCCTTATAATTATTGAAAGCAGATATCTTAATAAATATTTTACGGTCGGGATATCCGACACCGGCAAAGGACTTACGGAAGAGCAGAAAGAATCGCTTTTCTCGCGCTTCAGGATGAGAAATAAAGAAAGTGGAGATGGCACCGGTATTGGTCTTGCAATTGCAAAGACAATAGCTGATTTCCACGGGATAGATGTATCTGTTAAATCTGATCAGGGAAAAGGCACGACTTTTACCTTTCTGTTTACTGATCATTCATCATTCTAATATCATTCGGCTATCTCAATCTGCTTTTTTTCTTTAAAGAAGAAGATAAAACAGATCAGAACAGCCACTGCAATATAGGCAGGTATATACCATATTTTCTGCCACTGGTAACTACCCTCAACTGTATAATAGCTTGTAACGAATCCTGAGAACCAGGTGCCGATGAACATTCCAAGGCCGTAAGTGACAAATGTAAACAAGCCTTGTGATGCGCTTTTTATCCTGTCGTTTGATTTCTTTTCGGTGTACATATAACCTGTTACAAAGAAGAAATCATAACAAACTCCATGAAGAATAATCCCTGTGTACAACATCCAGGCATTAGGGCCCATATTCCCGAAAGCAAAGCACAGATACCGGACAATCCATGCAGTCATCCCGATAAGCAGCATCTTCTTTACGCCTATCCTGTTGAAGAGAAAAGGAATAGCAAGAATGAACAGCGCTTCGGATATCTGTCCCATGACCATCTTACCTGCGGCATTCTGCATTCCCGCCTGATTAAGGAAAAGATTTGCAAATCCGAAATAGAATGAAAGGGGAATACAGACGAAGATCGCTGCAATGAAGAATATCAGGTAAGGCTTATCGCGGAAGAGTGCAAATGCATCCACTCCCAGAATTGATTTCGCCGAAGCAGGCGCCTTGGCAGGAGGCGGTGTATCGGGAAGAATGAAACTGAATAAACCAAGAGCTATTGATACTGCAGCAGCCATGATAAACGTACCGGTAGTCTGCTCAACCCCCAGAATGGCTATCATAAATCCTGCGATGATCCACCCGACTGTCCCGAAAACCCTGACGAGGGGAAATTGTTTTCCGGGATCACTCATTTGTCTGAACGCTACAGCATTCGAGAGTCCTATTGTAGGCATATATGCCAGTGAATACAGAAGGATCACCCAGTAAAATGTG
Organism: uncultured Rikenellaceae bacterium; assembly: GCA_964637415.1. Taxonomy (GTDB): domain Bacteria; phylum Bacteroidota; class Bacteroidia; order Bacteroidales; family VadinHA17; genus LD21. Next base: position 19,172 of record CAZWUB010000030.1, on the reverse strand, counting down.
CTGTTGGTGGTTATTCTTGCCGCAAGGAAAAGTAATACCCCTCCGATCAGGTGTAACACCCCCATAACCTTCTGGGCAGCGAAAAAACGGTCGGCAACCATTCCGATAAAAAACGGGGAGATCATCGTTGCTATCGCCAATGCAGAATAGGCTGCTCCTATCTGTATCCCCGTGGAACCAAGGAATTTCGTCATAAATGTCCCCATTGTCACATACCATGATCCCCAGATATAGTATTGAAGGAACATCATCAGTCCAAGTGAAATGCCGGTTTTTGGTTTCATTTTCAGCGGTTTTCAGGATTAATAATAAAGAGGCTAAACTATTCCGGAAACCCGGTATTGTTAAACAGGTATCCGGTGCTCTAAAATTAAAAAAAGCATCGGAATAAAAAATCACTTTTACTGGAAATGCTTAAACTAACCCTTATCCTTATCAGAAGCCGGAACCCGGATGCTGGTTTTACAAATCAAAAAACAGTGGTGTCAGACTGCCTGAACTGATTACGATGCATTTTTACAAGGACATCATGGTCACTTATGAAAAAACCGTGGTCATACTGGTACCCGTTAATACGCAGCCACCATCTTAATGCTTTGGCGATCTTCCTGCATCTAAGAATTACTCTTCCTGTTTCTGCAGATGTTATATGATAAAAAGTTCTCATATTTTTTCCCTCACTTGATAGTAAAATTAAATATCATTATGCATAAACCAAGCCGGGAAAGCCCAAATGGTGGGCAAATGACACAATCAAAAAAAACTTTTGTCTAAAAAATTGAGTTGTATACCGGCCTTTTTCAGCGGCTGACATATCAGACAGGCATTTTCGTCAAAATAAAGACCGGATTGACAAACATCCTGCAAAAAAGGATAAAAAAGGCAACTGATCACGCCGTTCTGCGTATAAGGTGGTTAGACTATCAATAAATATTCGGCTGCTAAGATCCTCAAGTGTATGAAGAAGTGTAGTTTATTCACACTGTTAATCATATTACCCCTGACCATTTACGGACAGAACTGTTCTATCATTTCAAAAGCAAATAATATTACTCCTGACAGATTATGTTCTCCGGTTACTGCAACATGGAGCGTGAGCTATACGGGTGTCAATGATGCCGGGACGTCTGTAAGTATCCGGTTCGACTGGGGTAACGGTAAAGTCGTTACAGTTCCGGCAAAAAAGGTAGCAGCAGGGATTTTTGAAGCTACTGCCACAAATACTTATACTTCAGCAGGTAATAAATGTAATTACCACCCACAGGCCACATTGATGGTCAATGGCGTTCTGTGCACCTCATCAGCACAGGAGCAGATAGTAACAGTCTGGGATAACGATGATAATAATGGCGGGGAGATGCATATCAATCCCGAAATATACCCGATCTGTTTTGGCAACAGCGCCAATGTACGCTTTCAGGACCTCACAAGATTCAATTGTGTGCCTCCCCAGGAACGGGATAATCCAAATGTTAATACCCGGTGGATTCAGTGGATCTATGGGACTAAAAATACAATGTCCGGTACACGTATCAGGGTAGATGGAAGAAACAGGACCTTCCCGTATACTGATGATGTCATTACCCTTACGGGTCCGGTTACCGGTTCCGGGGTATATTCAGATGTAATAAATGTGGATAATGATAAGAAGGTCGGGGATTACTTCGAGGTGACTTTAAGGAACTGGAACTATTGTAATCCCTATGATGATCCCAATATTCCGGGTCGTCCGGTCGACCGCGTAAATGGTGACCATCCTCCTGTAGTGACCACTGCAATTATCCTGATTGTACCCTATCCTGATGCAACAATTACTCCTGTAGACACACTTTGTTCCAATGCCGATCCTGTTTCTCTGTTTGCGCATGATCCCGGAGGAAAATGGACCGGCGCCGGTGTTTCCGGGAATACTTTCGACCCTGAGATAGCCGGACCGGGGGATCATAAGATCAGATATGACATCACAAACGCTGAAGGATGCTCTGACAGCGATGAAACAATAATAACAGTCGTTCCGGTTCCCGATGCAACAATATTAACAGAGGGGATTATTTGTTCCACCGATCCGCTTGTTCCGCTGGTGTCGAGGGAACCTGGCGGTATCTGGTCCGGACCTGGCGTCACAGGCAATACATTTAATCCGACCCTGGCCGGAGCGGGAAATCATACAATTACTTATACGATCACCGATAAAAACGGATGTACTGATTCTGATGTGGCAATCATCACAGTAGCAACCCCCGATGCAACAATAACACCGGTAGATACTCTCTGTGCTGACAGCCCTCCTGTCACACTGACTGCTCACGACATGGGAGGGATTTGGTCGGGACCGGGAGTAAGAGGCAACACTTTCAATCCGGTACTGGCCGGAATAGGAAATCACAAGATCAAATATGAAATACTTAACGCCGATTGCACTGATTCCGACAGTACTATAATAACAGTTATGCCGGTTCCGGTCATAACAATACAATCTCCCGGGACCCTGTTCATAAACGGCCCTGTCGTAACCCTTTCAGCAACACCTGCAGGGGGAACATGGTCGGGAACCGGATTATCGGGAAATACTTTCAATCCGAATACCGCGGGTACCGGAACACATATACTTGAATATGAGACTTTACACGACAGATGGGGATGCTGGTCAAAAGATACAATTCATATTCATGTAGGAATGCCTTCTCTTCCGGTGGCTGATTTTGAACCCGACAGTACCGGTTGTGCACCTCTGACTGTACATTTCAGGAATACCAGTCTCCATGGAGAAAGATATGTCTGGGATTTTGGAGATGGGGTTTACTCCAATGAAGAAAACCCATCCCACACTTACTTTGTCCCGGGAGATTATATTGTGAAACTTGTCGTCAATAACATTAGCGGTGAGTCAATCCATAATGGCACCATTTCAGTGAAGAGAAATCCTACAGCAATATTCGATGTCTACCCGACTAATGTGGTGAACAATGAACAAATAGTTGTTTTCTACAATTACAGCCACTATGATCAGTCATACCTGTGGAAATTCGGTGATGGCAAAACATCTTCAGAAGAAAATCCCTGGCATAAATATGAAAATCCCGGAAGCTATACAGTAAGCCTTCTGATAACTTCAGAGGATGGATGCATTGATTCAGCTGTTATGACAACACCAATAGTGGTTGACTGGAAACCGGGAGATATAAAGTTTCCGACAGTATTTAAATGGAATGAGAGCGGACCCACCGGAGGGAAATGGAAAGAAGGTGTATATGCCGAAATGGATTTCGTGTTCAGACCATTCTTTGAAAATGTGATTGAATATAAGTTACAGATATTCAACAGGTGGGGAGTCCTTATTTTTGAAAGCAATGATATTAACACTGGCTGGGACGGGTATTTCGGGAATGGAAATCTTGCCGTTCAGGGAGTATATGTCTGGAAGGTAACAGGACGTTATGCTGATGGTAAATACTTCGACAAGGTCGGAGATATCACATTCCTGCATTGATATTAAATACACTGGATCAGTCCTGGGGTGCTCTAATTAATCCGGCCCCAACATCTGTAGGGTCAAATCCCGCCTTCATTCCGGCATTTGTTGCCGAGCTTATCAGCTTATCCATGAAAAGAGTATAGGTAAGTGATGAGGAATTTAGAATTTTCTGTGCCCATAAAGCTGCAACACCGGCAACATGAGGAGTCGCCATGCTCGTTCCGCTCATCGTAGCGAGACCTCCGCCGGGTTTTGCGGATAATATCATTACTCCGGGGGCGGAGACCCTGGCTCCTGTATTTGAGAAAGGAGCAACAGAAAATCCTCCCTGTTCGTTACCTAAAGCAGCGACAGAAATTATCCCTTCAGCCACAGCCGGAGGACTTACAGCAATTTCGTAATCGGAATTCTCATCACGTCTGCTCTCATTGCCTGCAGCGGCAATAAGCAGACAGGATTGACGGAACGCTGCGAAGGCCTTGAACATCGAAGCAATGCTCTCAAAGAGATGGACATTGGTTCTGTAACCTTCCAGGGCCATTGAAGTGGCAAGATCAACAGGTATCCCCTGTTCCTCAAGATACTTAACATAACCCGGGAAATCGATCCCGATTGACATTGAGATAACATTTGCACCATTCTGCCTGGCCCATTCAATGCCTTCAAGTACAACATCGCTGCCTCCTCCGCCTTCACCAAGTATCTTGCCAATCAAAGCTGTTTTGACACCTGGGGCAACACCAATCCGCTTCCCGTTTACGTTCCGGCCGAAAATGGTTCCTGCACAATGCGTTCCGTGTCCGTGAATGTCATTGTCTGATTCAGTTGTGAAATTTTTGCGGATAAGATTAACGCCGGCAAATGCAGGATGAGCCGGATCAATACCTGTATCAAGAACTGCAACAAGAACCCCATCCCCATCGAATGGCGAGGTATCCGCTCCTACCGCTTTTACTCCCCATGCTGTCTCGACAGCTGCAGGTGCGTTATCGATTGCCACCGGTTCAATTAGTTTCATGGGTACAACGGGTGCAATAGCCGCAATGTCCTTATTCCTGGCGATCTCTGCAGCACGGGGTGCTGTAACTTCGTCATATTCGATTTTAACAGAACCGGTGCTTACCGGCCTTGCAGCAAATCCACCTCCTCCAGTGACCGGTCCCCTGGGGTGTCCGGTTTTCGGAGTGTCAATCTGTCTTAAGATTACATGCTTGATCTTCATTTTTATTGGTTTTATTTATGCATTAAATTTCTTTCCAGATAACCTGAAACTATATGCAATTTACACCACAAATAATGAAAAGTCAATAATTATTTTAAAACATGGCAACATATGGTGATAACTTCCGTTTAAATGTTGAAAGCGTCAGGAAACAAAATTCCAGGATATTATTATTTTTGTTCCCGAAAGCTGTCTGTAAAATTATTCATAGTGATTTGATGTTATATGCATGTTTTATATGCATATCAGTTCCTGAGATAATTAATAACGTCTGAATTATGGAATCAAACAATGAACTATCGGTAAATGACTCTTCAACAAGACCGGTTATGATAGTAGCTGTTCTGATCACTTATCTGATTGCCGGCTTCTTTACAGCATGCATCTGTGGAGTTGCTTATCTGATAATAAAGTAGATCTTCCATATATAATTACCCTCTTAAAAGGTTGACTGGTCAAAAATGACCATTTAATTATTTCAACCCCTATTCTCTCCATATTTTATTGATTATCTTTAATTTACGATAAGGAAATTGATCCTTTCGCAGTTATTTTAATTTCCCTTGTCAACTTACCGCTGTTTTTGACGAATAACGCTTAGTGTTATACAAGTAACAGTATCCTTAAAACAACAACCCTGTTTCAGTTGACAAACGGGTTTTCAAACCGTCGCGTTTCCTCATTAAATGGACATCTCCCACTTGCGAAAAGCACTTTCATGAATTATATTTGTTATAAATGTTACTATCATGAAAGTTATTTACAAAGTTTCATCAGAACCAACAGGAATTGTCCTGATCAAACGCCGGAAAATAGCAAAGGCATTAAGATGGTGGCTTCGCGAAAACGGATTTGATTTTAAGTACAATTATTATTTCGGGTATGCTCAGTAAACATTTTCTATGAATATTAATCAATTAACAATAAAACCAGTGTGATATGAAAAGTTCAAAATTTAACAAGATCAGACGTGCAGTGAAATATGTACGGATCGATCCATACACCTGGATCGAAAAAAGAGCTGACGAAACAGATGAAGAAGCCCGTCAGAGATTTCTGATGAAATTAGCGAGAGCAATGGAAATTCCCAGACTTCAGCCGGGATTATAAAGCGCTTTTAATTACAGAAAATTTTCACGGGGGAGGGATATAGTTCCGGATCATATCCCAAACTTCAATGATACATGCACATCCATGTATCATTTTTTTATAATTACTGTATACTTTAACAATCAGCTGAATTAAGAATTAAGTAACTTTAACACATATCACTTTTCAATTAATGTTCTATACGTGACAATCAAAATGAAACAAATCCTGAGTGATAATGATCGGAACATCCTTAACGACCTGGTGCTTAAGGCTGAAGAGCAGACCAGGGCTCAGATAGTTCTTGCCGTGATAAGAAGGTGCGATAACTACGCGGAAATCCCCTGGAAAGCCTTTGCCATAGGTGCTTCGGGTGCGGGATTTGCAGTATTCATCCTGGATCTGCTCACTTTGAGATGGACAACAGATACCCTGGTGCTTTTTTCAGTTATTTCAATTCTTGCCACCGGCGCCTTATTCAGTCTGCTTACTGTTATCTTTCCCCGTTTTACAGGGCTGTTTATCTCCAAAAGCCGCAGGGAAACGGAAACTCTTCAATATGCTGAATCCCTCTTCCTTTCACGGGAGCTTTTTGCCACTGAAGGACGAAGAGGCATTCTTCTTCTGATAAGCAACTTTGAAAGACAGGTGTGCATCATTCCTGATACTGGTGTGAGAAGCAGATTTAACGGCACTCAGATTAACAGGATCATTTCGAAAATGTCACCCTTCCTGAGAAAAGATGAAGTAAAAAATGCTCTTGTAACCGGACTGGAAGGAACATTGACTGATCTTCAGGAGGCTGGTAATTCCAGAAGCAGCTTTTGACATTTACCGGAGATCACAGGAAAAAACTCATGGAAGGATCATCAAAAGAAAAATCTATATTTGGTGATTCAAACCATTAATATGATCACATCATTCATTTACTAACTTAAACTTAAAAGAAATGAAAAAAGTGAGTTACCTGTTATTTCCTGTAATACTGATAATAGTATTCAGTTCATGTGCCCCTGTCTACAGGTGCGGCGATCCGAGACCGATTAAAACACCAATAACATGGAGCAAGAACCTGAAACAGGTTGTCCGTGAAAGAGACAGGTTATGTATCGACCTCGCATCAAAAGAAAATGAAAATGCCCTGCTGAGCACCAACCTGACTGACATGACAGGTAAGAACAAAGAACTTACTGATCAGTACACTGATTTAATGATGAATAACGAAGACCTTAAGAAAAGGTACAATGAACTGATCGACAAGAGTATTTCACAAACCGAACAGCTTAATATGGCTCTGAAAGCAAAATCCGATGAGCTTGAAATGAAAGAAGACCTGCTCACAGAAAGAGAAAAAGCTCTGAAAGAAATGCAGAAGGTCATTGCCAGACAGGATTCAATAACTAAACAACTGAACAGCGTTTTACATGATGCCTTGCTGGGATTCAATTCAGATGAACTATCAGTCGAGATCAAGAACGGCAAAGTATATGTTTCAATGTCGGATGTACTGTTATTCAAATCGGGAAGCGCCTCAGTTGAAGCGAAGGGCCGGGAAGCTTTAAAGCTCCTTGCAGATGTCCTGAATAAAAATACCGATATTGATATCCTTGTCGAAGGGCATACTGACAATGTGCCGATAAAAACCTCTGTTTATAAAGATAACTGGGATCTTAGCGTGGCACGAGCCACATCGATTGTAAGAATACTATCCACAGATTATGGAATACCTCCTACCCGGCTTACAGCATCAGGAAAAGGAGAATATTTCCCTAAGGCAGACAATGAAACTGCTGCGGGAAGGGCAAAGAACAGAAGGACCGAAATAATCCTGTCTCCGAAACTGGAAGAGATAATGCAATTATTGACGAATTAGTGCCTGTCATTAAAAGGGTTAAAAATTTTAATAGCGACCCTGACTGAAATGAAAGCCCCCGGAAATTCCGGGGGCTTCTGGTCTAACCTTAATGTTCAGCCTTTGCAAAGCTGAATCAACAAATTAAAAAAATCCATCCTCCTCTGCCGTAACTCTATTTACGGCATCCTTAATTAAATGTTATCCTTCTCCTTCTTACCTTCAGATCAAGATATACCAGCAATGCTATTGTAAGAAGGAATAAGCTGTTGGCAGCCCTGAAGAAGTTGACAATGTCAATTGAAATTATTGTAGTATTCGCTATCAGGGAGATTACTGCAAGTACCAGGCAAACTATGCCTATACCGGCAGAAATCCATGCAAAACGGGCTATTGTTTTCATTTACTTAAATTTTAATTTCACTAATAATACATCCGTACAGTAAAACTTAATTCAATTGATCCCCGATTGTAAAGATACGAATTAAGATGCTGCTTGTCAAGAATTTGCATTCTAGTTTTGACCAACATAGGTAATTAGAGGATTAAGAAAAACCGTTGGTTGACTAAAGAATGTTATCAGATGAAGTTTTACCTGGTTATTTCAGGGTTTCAGGGTTTCAGGGTTTCAGGGTTTCAGGGTTTCAGGGTTTCAGGTTTCAGGTTCCAGGTATTGCAAAGCCCAAGCTATCTTTGACCTCCGTAGCTTTCCTTGACCTCCGTAGCTTTAGCGGAGGAGGTAGCGGAGGAGGTAGCGGAGGAGGTAGCGGAGGAGGTAGCAGAGGAGGTAGCGAAGGCTGTTTCCAGACTCCTGATCAGGCTTCCGGCGGCGCTTCGTCTGCTTTTTTCACTTTACTGTTAATATCCATTATTACCAGAACTGAAGCAATTATAATGTTATAAGGGTTCATGATCAGACGGAACCGGTCAATTTCTGATGTGCCGTCCGGACCTGCAGGTCCTTTCAATCCTATATACCATGGTTGCAAAATCCACTTTACTGCAAGTATTGTGAGCACCCCGATCAGTAAAAAGAGATATTTTTGTGTCCGGTTTTCCGGATTCATCCTGTCGATTAATAAAGTGATCCCGGCAAAAATTGCCAATCCCTGGGATAAAAACCACATAAAGTAAAATACAATATAATATTTTACCAGGTCATCAGCAGACCTACCCTTATAATCAGGTTGTTCTGACAACTCAATTAAATGATCATAATGTTTTACCTGGAAACCCGCAAAAGTTACAGCCAGACATTCCAATAAAATCGCAAGTGTTATAATCATTATAAGTCTTACAAAATTGCAACCGTGGAGAATCATAATAATGCAATTATTACTGCGATGCTGAAATATACTGAAATAACTGAATAAAACTAATGAATCCGGGAAGAAACCATTAACCTTCCACCACCAGCTCTGAAAGAGCCATATCTGAATAACCCCCAGTGAATCTGGGGGCAGAAAGTAACTACCTTTCCTCAGCTATGCAGGAGCTGAATAATTGCCGGAATTAAGGAAATTGTTTAAAGGTTTCGAAAGAACCCTCGGGTGTTTTCTATAAGGATTAATATTTATTTGCACCGTATGCATAAAAATCTTAACTTTTACATGATAATATCTGATTTTAAGATCGTTAAATAATAAATCAATGAAAAAGCTATTTTTTTTAATTGTAATGGTGATTTTGACTATTGCAGTTCCTGCTCAGGCACCACAGAAAATAAGTTATCAGGCTGTCATAAGAAACAGCAGCGGACAATTGATCGTTTCTCATTCAGTGGAAATGAAAATCAGCATCTTGCAGGGATCTGCTGCAGGGACTGCTGTTTATGTTGAGATCCAGACACCAACAACAAATTCAAATGGTCTGGTAACGGTTGAGATTGGTGGCGGCACTTTAGTTTCCGGAACCTTTGAAGGAATTGACTGGTCATCTGGTACCTATTTTATCAAAACCGAAGCTGTCCCTGCCGGCGGCACAAACTATTCCATAACCGGATCTTCTCAGATACTTAGTGTGCCTTATGCTATTCATTCGAAAACAGCTGAAAACGCCGCAACAAAATCATATGTAGATAATCTGATTGAAACTGTTAAAGGAGTACTAAGCGGCAATAAAGTAATTGACAGAGACGGCAATATATACAATACAGTTCTGATCGGTAATCAGCTGTGGATGGCTGAAAATTTGCGCACAACAAAATATAATGATGGTACTCCGATTGCAAAAGTTTCAGACAATACCTGGAGAACCCTGACCACAGGTGCTTATTGCTGGTATGAAAATGATTCGGCGACCTATGAAATCCCTTATGGCAAATTATATAACTTTTATGCAATTTACATACCGAGAGAAACACAGAAAATATGCCCTGTGGGCTGGCACGTACCAACTAATACTGAATGGGGAGAATTAATCACTTTTCTGGGAGGAATAAAGGAAGCCGGAGGAAAGCTTAAAGAAACCGGAACGGTTCACTGGCGTTCCCGCAATGAAGGTGCAACCAACGAGACAGGATTTACGGCTCTTCCGGGAGGTATTCGCCCGGATAGATTTGCAGAAATAAGAGAACGCGGTTATTGGTGGACTTCCACCCCGCACCTTAGCTCTAACAATGCATATTCAATACACTTAATCTATAGTTCTAAAGAAGCGTTCCCGGCTGGATCGGCAGCAGAATCAGGTCTGTCTGTACGGTGCCTGAAAGATAGTTGACGAGTAATAATAGTGATTTACTGAAAACCTCAGGGAATTTATTGGATACCTTTATGCAACTTAATGTATAGTGGAACAATCTGAATTTAAAGACAACCACTATTCGGTTGTGGTTCATTTTAAAAAAGATACATCAATAAATTATAATTATCTTTGTAAAAAAACTAAAAAGTCATGGAACACATTGTAATACTTCATATAGAGAAATTACCGGAAGGACTTTACCTCGCAACATCAGATAGTATTCAGGGACTTGTAGCCCAGGGAAGAACAATTGCTGAAACTATTGAAATTGCCAGGGATGTCGCCAAGAAGCTAATTGAAGCTCAGGAAGAACAAATTCCAAAGCTAAAAATCGTCCAGGACAATTTCGATTATCCTCTGGTAGTTGGAATTTAAATGGGAAAGCTATCCGGTTACCGATACAGAGAAATTATTGAAATTTTAAAACGTTTCGGTTTTGAGTTTTACAGACAAGCCGCCGGAAGTCATGAGATCTGGCATAATCCAATCACAAAGAGATATACTACAATTCCAAATCATTCAGGAGATATGCCGGAAGGAACCCTTAGGGCAATCCTTAAGCAAGCAGATATTGAGCCGGAAGAATTTATCAAATCGAAATAAAATAGTAATATTGTTTCTTATATAACTACCCTCCTACATTTGTAAAGAGGAGGTACTGTCAGAAACCCACCATGCAAGGCTCTGAAAGAGCCGTATCTGAATAACCCCCAGTGCAACTGGGGGCAGTCAGCAACTCCCACCCCCAGCTCTGCAGGAGCTGAATGTGTTCAGATAATCAATCCCATTATCCTGCTATCATAAAGACAATTAATATTTACCCTGACAGCTTGAAATAAATTTGCGCCGTCAGGGAAAATTTCATAACTTTTACATCATAATACCTGATTTTAAGATTGTTAATTAACATTGACCATGAGACCTCTGACAAAGATCTTTGCTACAGTTGCCATACTGCTTATTATCTTCTCCTGCAGAACGAATACAGTAAAAGACAGGGAAACCATAATAAGAACCGAGCATGAATTTGCTGAAATGGCTGGTGAAAAAGGCCTGTCAGATGAGTTTTTTTTACCTGCTATTTACTCTTTTTGAGGAATTAGAAATGTTGAAAGAATAGCTATCATTAAAGTGAAAACGAAGGTCATGAGCCGTGCAGGAATGCCTTTGGATATAAATGATGAGGATATAACGGGAAGTATATCTTCCCTGCCATTAAGATCAATTTTCTCCCTTACAGCTTTTTCTAGCTTCACTGCCGTAGTAAATCTTGTTCCTTCAAGAGAAATGAGTCTGGAAGCATCTTCCTGCTGAATGATCTGCTGGCTGACAAGAAGGTCGGTCTTGCTTTGAGTAACCCTGTAATTCTGCTCATAACCGCCACTTATCCAGAATATTGTAAACAGCAGCCCTGAGATGCCGTAACTGTAGCAGCCCTGCCATGGTATCTTTTCCAGAAGAGTGTAAAAAGAATAACAACTGAAAAAGTACATCCTATACCTGCCCATACATAGCTTACAATGGTAAATATCAGTTTTGATGGTGAAATATATGATAGTCCAAGTGCAACAAGTGCCACCACAGCTGTTGTGATGCGCTGCCTTCTTAAGGTACGTGAATGATCCTCTGTTTCCCCGGGCAACTCTTTCTTCTTTAATATACTTTCAGATAATTCTGTTGCTGAAAGAATAAGAAGTGAATCGGCGGTTGACACCATTGCGGCAACAGCTCCGGTAATGAGAAGCGCTGCAAGTACCGGAGGAAATAATTTGAGTATTACGCTGGGCATTACATATTCCGGATCGTTCAAACCGGCCGGACCAAATATTGCCAGTCCTATCCATCCGATTGAGAGCGCCCCGGCATATGCAATTATTGTCCATATAATACCGATATTCCTTGCAATCCCTGCCTGCTCTTTATCTTTTATTGCCATGAACCTGATACTAAGCTGGGGCAGTCCTCCGAGATATCCGAAAAACCAGCTGAACCCTCCGGTGATAATCAGGCCTGCTCCAAAACCCTTCACGGCTCCTGTAAGTGAGATATAAGTATCACCCGATTTAATAAGCGCCTGAGGAATTCCTGAAGCAAATACATCCGGATTATTCATTATATAAATAATTCCGACAATGGGCCCGGCTATAAGAGTAATGATCATCAGTATAGCCTGAATAACATCCATATATACCACACTCCTGAAACCTCCGTAAATTGCATATGGAATAATTACAGCAGCGGTTATTATCACACCGTAAACAGGCTTCAATCCAAACAGTATATAAAATGTCTTTCCTCCCCCCAGAAACTGTGCGCCGACATAAAAAAAGAAAAAGAATACTATGACAAGACTTGAAATGGAGCGGAGCGTTTTCCCAGACTTGCCATGTTTTGCTTCCAGATAGGCTGTAAATGTAGAAACATTATATTTTTCAGCTTCATCCCTCAGGCGCCATGCCAGGAAAATCCATGCTGTAACAATACCTGCAACACAGCCGATGGCGGTCCATATCTCGGTAAGTCCTGTCGCATAAGCTGCCCCGGGAAGTCCCAGTAAAGCCCACGACGATTCCCCCGCCGATCTTTCTGACAGTGCGGCAGCCCAGCCTGGCAGCTTCCGGCCTGCAATGGCATAGTCTGATCCTGTCTTTACCTTCCTTCCCTGGTATAAGGCCCACAGGTTACAAAGGACAAAATAGATCACAACGACAAGCAGCATTACAATCTGATTATCCATAAGGGAATGATTTTATCAGATCAAAAATAATAAAAGGTTATTGATTCCGGGATACCTGTCTTCCTGCCCGGCCAGGAAAGACTGCAAGACTTTCATGACCTGAAGCACTCACTGACTGAATCCCACTGAAATAGCGTGCAGGCTGGTGTGGCTTACTGTCATTTTACCAAGATGGCAAAAATAACAGAATTCCACCTTATACAATAAATTCATATATTTGTAATAAAAACAATGGCCAGTATCGCAATAACAGATAGGACCTTAGAGAAGTATTTTAGTTTCCTGAGCAAACTAGATAATAACTCAAAAAAGAAATTGATAATTAAACTGACTGAATCTTTAGAGATAAAAGAAGACACTTCATTTGATTTAACAAGTGTTTATGGCACTTGGGAGGATTCCAGGGATTCTGATGAGATTATCAGGGAAATAAGAAATTCCAGAGTAAACAATCGGGAAATCGAATCTTTTGAATGAAATATTTACTCGACACGAATGTTTGTATTCATTTTTTTCGAGGTAAGTTTAATCTCATCGAAAAGTTTGAAACCATTGGTATAACAAATTGTGCAATATCGGAAATAACTTTAGCAGAATTAGTATTTGGAGCCGAAAGCAGTGATAATCCCCAAAAGAATCACGAAATAATTGAGAATTTTGCTTCACAGGTAACCATTCTTCCCATTTTTGATTCTATACCCAAGTATGGAAAAGAAAAAGCCAGGTTAAGGAAATCAGGTATTATGATAAGCGATTTTGATTTATTAATTGGTTGTACTTCTACTGAAAACGATTTAATAATGGTAACAGAGAACATCAGGGAATTTGAACGCATTTCAAATATAAAGATCGAAAATTGGATTAGTAGAAATAAATAAACATTTATCTTCCTGCCCGACCAGGAAAGACTGCAAGGCTATTATGACCTGAGGCACTCACAGACTGAATCCTAAAGAAAAAGTTATCTTTTAAGTAGGGTAGTGTAACTTTTATCCCGGTTAAGAATATTTTTTCTCACAGAGTGGTGTTATTTCTTACATATTCATAATCAACATATACTCCATATTGAGCTGCCAAAAGTGTCTTTTTATTGACCAATTCCTCCCGGGAAAAACTTAATTTTACCTGCAAAATAACCGAAAGCCATTAGTAAAAGAGCAACAAGTATAAAACATGGATTTTAAAGCGTTGCAGAAGAAATACCAGCAGCTGATTATTGAGAACAACAGTCTGAAAGAAGAAATAAAAAGGCTGAAAGCTCAGGCCGGTCTGGCAACAGGTTGGGAAGAATCACTAGATTCAGACAACAAAGTTCCTGTTTCTCTCCCAGGTCCGGAACCTGAATTATTTGATCAACACGTAGAAACTAAAACTCCAATATTCGCTGACGGTATAAATAAAACGTCTGTTCCTCATTCAATTCTGAGAGCATCTGCCGGATTTTGAATGGCCGCTCTTACTGTCTGGTAACTTGTTGACAGGAATCCGATAATAAGAACCATAACTGTAGCCAGAACATAAATAAGCGGATTGATTACTGCCTTATCAGAAAAACCCTCCATCCAGTATCTTGTACCAAAGTATGCAACAGGATAGGCGATCAGGGATGCAATAAGAATGAGAAAAAGGATTTCTCTGATCAATAATCTTGCCACAACAGGGACGGATGCCCCATAAGTCTTCCTGATTCCTATCTCCCTTGTCCTTTTATTTGTCATGAAAGTTACAAGGCCAATCAATCCAAGACAGGCTATAAAGATGGCAAGAAAAGAGAACAGGATAAAGATCTTGCCTGTCTTCATTTCAGCACTGTAAAGATTATTCCAGGTATCAGTAAAGAATTCATACTGGAATGGCTGGCTGGGTGCAAATTCTTTCCATTTTTGTCCGATGTCCCTGATTGCGGCAGGAGTATTGATTCCCGAAAGTCTGACTGTTGCAAACTGGTCACCACCTCCGGGGAACAATACACTGAAGCAGACAGGATCTATAGTCTTATGAACTGAAGTAATATTAAAGTCTTTCATGACCCCGATAATTTTGTACCTCTGATATTCCTTAGGACCCCGGGGTTGGAGAATGTATTGGCCGGTCACCGGTTCTTTAAGGCCGAGAGATTTGACAGCTGCTTCATTGATGAGAACAGCTGTTGAATCTGTCCCGAATTCTCTTGAGAAAAACCGGCCGTCAAGAAGCTGTACGCCAAGTGCCTGAGGGTAATCGAAACTTACCCAGGCCTGTTGTAAAAGGTATGTCTTCTTTTCCGGATCATTATCGTTGAAAAAGGCATTGTTGCTATAGTTCATACCCGGAACCTGCCTGGAAAAGCAAGCCAATGAAGAGACTGATACCGCTGTGATCTCAAGCCTGTTCTTTATGAATAATTTAACTTACAACACCTAAGTTTACTGCAATACCGTCCTCTTTTATTATTTTTGTAATTATGGAAGGAAAAACAAAGCCCATATTCAACAAGCGAATTTTCTGGGATGTAAACTTTGAGCAGATTGATTATGATGCCAAAGCCAACTTTGTTATCGAGCGGGTTTTTGAACGAGGCGATGTTGAAGATATCCGTCAGTGCCGCAGGTATTATGGCGATGAAAAAGTGACTTCAGCCCTTTTACAGGCAAAATACCTGCCACTTCATACGATCCATTTTGCCAGCGCAATAATTGATAAACCACTTAATGAATTCAGATGTTACATGCTGAGACAGTTGAATCCGGGACTCTTTCCTTACTGAAAAAACTGATGACGCTCCCATCCCTTAAGCCATTCTCGCTTGTCGGAGGAACCGTCTTGTCTCTTCGATATGGCCATCGCAGTTCTATTGATCTTGATCTTTTTTTTCACGAAAAATTTAATCATCAACTTATTATTGATGAACTGGAAGAAACTTTCCAGCATAGATTTGTTTACAAACAACAACAAACAGATTTTGGAATTTTTTGTTTTATTAATGACATTAAAGTTGATATTGTTTACTTCCCTCACCTGCCGATTGAAGAAATTGAGGTGATCGATAATATCAGGATATACAGCATCGCTGATATTTCTGCAATGAAAATTCAGGCCATACTCGGGAGAGCTAAGAAAAAGGACTTTTGGGATTTGTATGAATTGCTGCAGCATTACCCGTTGCAGCAATTGATAGACTGGCACAAACAGAAATATCCCAGCCAGATGCTCGCTATTAGTATCCCACATGCTATCACATATTTTGCCGATGCAGATGAAAGTGAAACACCAGTAAGCTTTAAAAATCAGACCTGGGAGCGGATTAAAAAGGGGATTTCAAAGACTGTCAGCGATTATTTGAGATAAAATCTGGCACAAAACCTGGCACTATTTTTAAACAGGAAATTGTTAGCATTAAAAATCTCTTTATTATTCATTGGGTAGCTGTTGTAGAATAAAAATGTTGTTATATTTTCATTGCAGAATATTTAATAGTTTTAAATTTTGACTAATTTTAGTGCCAGTATAAATCATTACAGAATGAAAATTATTTTGAAAATTTCCACTTTCTTCATATTGATTATTGTAAGCAGCCTACTTGATAGCTGTAAAAAACAATGTTACTATTGTCGGGAGTTCTCTTCTTCATCTGGAGGAGGTAGATTTCGTTATGAAGAAAATACCTGTAGTGCATCCCGAGTACAATATTTAAGAGATCATTATTATTATTGCGAGGAGAGATAATCTTACATGGAGGTATCCCCTGTTTAAATCTTTGTACATTTTAGGTTTTAATTTCTTTCTCTCCACGACTGCCATTAAACAGTGATGGATAAAAACCTGTCAGGCTGACGCCTGACTACGGGGTACTTTTTATATGATCATCTAATGTATAATGATGTGGATTATTGTCAAAATCAACCAGGGACCATGACTTTTCCATATATTTTTATCTTTAGAATCATTGAAGATGAGTTTAGCACTTGTACTTAGGAATTTGTTTTTCTCATAGAACAATCCACCTCGTAAACTGCCATATGTTTCTGAACCATTTAATTCAATTGGTTTAATTTCAGTATTGAAATCAGCTTCAATGAATTTAGCAGTGCTTTTATTGGAGATGTAAACTATTAAGACGAATAAACCGACGATCACAATAACTATAATTGCAACAGCACTTTTCGGTAATTTAATTAAGTTTCTATTCACCATTTTGATTTATGTTTATATAATCCTCCTTATCACAGGCGAGCCACCATTTGAAATTTCACTCTTGTAAAAATGTAGACGCGTAAGTTTAATTCAGCCTGATTCTATTCTTAATGATCCAACCGTCGGCTTGCTTTTCAGTAAAATATAGAAGTAATTGATTACATTCCTCACTACTAATTGCAGATAATAAAAAGCCTGCTTTAAAGTAATCTTCATTGAAGGAGATTCTGGAAATTTCATATAACCCAAGTACATTACCAGAATCAACCCTATCAGGCTGAAGACTATCGCTTCCAAAATCTGTGATAACGTCTATTTTAAAAACAACTTCTTCTGGATTCGGGATAAATTTCCTGGATTTCAGTGTGGTATCGTTGAAGAGATTTGTATATAATTGATTGAAATCATAGGGTAAATCGATTTCCCTGAAGTCAGGAATCTTTGGTTCGCTCAAACTGGGGTGAAAGAATATTTTATGTCGCGATGATTCCAATTTTGTATAAAAATCGGACCAGTACAACTCGTTATACTCCATTGATGTATCGGCTTGAAAGCAAGGCTGTATCGGAAGAATTAATTCCCAAAACAAATGATTTAATAATTCCTCCTCGTTGCGATACCTTAGTTTGTCTGCTTCATGCTTTGTCTGTGAGCAGGAAGCAGTCAGAATTAATACTATAACAACTATTTTCAGTCTATTCATGCTGATTACTATTATTATCTAATTTAAGAATCAGATAGTTATTGGAAATTTGTGCCATATCATTATCAGTTTTGCTATCAATTAGAAAAGTAAAGAATAACCAAAGCCAGAAGACTGAGCACAGCGATAGTCGTTATAATTCTGTATAGGGTCATATAAGTTCTGAACAACTTTCTCACTTTGTCATCTTTAGTCCTTCGAGAATCTTCTGATTATCATACTCTTCAATTGGTATGAATTCATTATGGAGATTAGGTAAAATATTAATCCCAACGATTTTTTTATTAGAAATTTTGAATCTCATCATCTCAACCATTTCTTTTGATTTTCTATCACACAGAAAATAAAAAGCTATTATATTCTTTTGATTATCTGATTTGTAGGAAATAACCGAAAACTTATTCATTTGATTCTGATAAGCCAGATATGTATTTACGTATTTGCATTCCCAGATCAGCTTATCAATATCGTCATCAACCGTAATGTTGTTGCAGATAATTCGTTTCTCATCATTATTATTAATGTAATTACGCACCATGACTATCGTATCTCTAAAATCCTTACCCCCTGTGTTTAACTTAATGTTATCACTGTAGCAATCATTCATAGGTAACCTCACATTATTCTGTGAAAAGGAATTTAAATTGATACTTGCAAAGAGGATTATATAAAATATATAATTCATTGTGTTAATGGGTTTATGGTAGGCTATACATCGTGCCCAATGGTCAGGTGTATGACCAGTTAACAACAGTTTATTTGTTTTGTGTAATTAATCTGTATTCTGTAATAATCTGATTACCCATATAAAACTGAATTTATTAATATTTATCCTTCTTTTTAATATTTAAATCGGTCAATTCAATCAGGAAATTACAACAATCATAATTTGAGCCTCTTCTGGGTGTCCATTTATCAACTGTTGTAAATATAGACATATTTGCTCTACTAATGAATTACTTACAAACTTAGGGCAAGTCGTTTAGTGCATGTCCGACTAAAGCAAATTTCTTGATTTTAGTAAATGTTATTTCTATTCATAGCTATAAACAGCAATCCTATATTTCTTTCCATTTATAATCCGATAGAATACTTTTATTCTTCCTTCGGAATCAAGTTTATACTTATAAAACTCATCATCACTTCCAGGACCACCTAAATAAACGTCCTTTATTTTTG
>CAZWUB010000029.1:18558-30780 GCA_964637415.1 uncultured Rikenellaceae bacterium | reverse complement strand
GAATCTTTCAACGAGCCAGGTGTTGTCATCCAGAACGGGAAAGGTCCAGGAGATTATAAGATCCGTTATCCAGACCGTAGCTGTTGCAATTGACATTGCTCCCCTGATTGAATTGGGAAAGATCTCGGATAACAGCACCCACATTACCGGCCCCCAGCTCATTGCAAATCCTGCTATATATAATAAAATGAATATAAGTGCAATGATCCCCATGCTCTCCATGTAGAAAGCAAAGCCTATAGCGGTCATGGCAAAACCCATGATCAAACCTCCAATTATAAGAAGAGGTTTTCTTCCAAACCTGTCGACTGTAAAAATAGCGATGACTGTGAAGATCAGGTTGACAGCGCCCACAAGAATCGTCTGTAAAAGTGAAATATCAAGACGTGTGCCTGTATTCTGAAATATTTTGGGTGCATAATAGAGTACGACATTAATTCCTATCATTTGCTGGAATGCCGCCAAAAGTATACTGATTACAATCACAAGACCGCCAAATGACAGCCAGGGTATGGACTTCCCGCTAACTGTTTCACTAATCTCTTTCAGGCTTGTCTCAGCCTCCTTCTCACCAACGGTTTTCTTTAACACATCAAGCGCCCTGCTGTCTTTCTTTTTAAGAGCCAGGTATCTTGGCGTTTCCGGTATGAAGAAAAGAAGAATTATAAAGATAAGCGAAGGAATAACTCCGGATAAGAACATCAGTCTCCAGCCCATTGACATATTCCACTGTTCATCGCCCTGTTTTGCAATAAACCAGTTGACAAAATAGACGACAAGGATACCCAGAACAATTGCGAACTGGTTCCATGATACGAGTCTGCCACGAATATTTGCAGGGGCAATTTCGGCAATATACATTGGTGAAAGCATTGAAGCCAGTCCGATACCGATTCCACCAATTATCCTGTAAAAGATAAACGAGACCAGCGGTTGCATCCCTAAAAGGCCCATTTTCTCAGGGAAAGCTGCACCAAGACCTGATAATATAAACAGTGATGCAGCCAGCATCAGTCCCTTCTTCCTACCCAGTGACAGGCTTACAAAACCGGCAATCGATCCGCCAACTATACAACCAATCAGAGCACCGGAAATTGTAAATCCGGTAATGGCATTGGCGGTGTTTACAGTCACAACCGGGGGTTTGGTAAATTGCAGGATAAGTATTAAGGCAGCCAGGATAAAAAGAATTGAACTGATAATGAGCCCTTTCTTCCAGCTGAATAATCTGACAAGCATGCCGCTGACGGCCAGACCGACAATAAAAACTGCAACTGAAATTGTAATCCTGTAACCTGTTATTACTGCTTTTGCCTTGTCGATGTCCAGCATCATGGGTTCCACAAAAAATTCACGGATGGCGCTGACTGCACCGGATACTACAGCCGTATCATAGCCAAAGAGAAGACCACCAAGCGTTGCAACAAGGGTAAGCCTGTAGATATAAGAGAGGTGTCTGCCTTCTGATGACATCAGGATATTTTATTCATGAATATATTGGTCCGGAAAGTCTGACCTTCTTTTCAGACTTTTTTCAATACTTTATATAATTCCTGGACTTCATTTGTAAGATTATTCAGCAGGCGATGATTCTGGTCAGTGAATCTTGCTATTACATACTGAGTATATAATTCAAGATTATCCTCAACATTCTTAACTCCTGTATCTTTAAGAAAATCAGCCCTGAATTCATTAAACCTGTTTTGTGAACCGATAAATGCCATAACTTTCTGATTTAATCTGTTAAACTAATGAATATCAATATTATTATTGTAATCCTTTGTGCTCTTTGTGATTTCCTTTGTGCCCTTTGTGTTTAAGTAAAAAGCCTGACGAACAAACAAGGATTCATAAAGTATTTGAATTATAAGGCTCAAAAAGTATGAAAAATAATTCAAATAAGCTAAATTTGATAAGTCCGGTATTCAATTAACTAAGGACCAAAGCGACATTTTCTGTTTTTCTGCCCGATAATACTTGTTTTCAGTCAGTTGCTTTTAAATAATATAATGAAAATTTTCTGCCTCTATATAACTGTATTCTTTCTCCTGGTAACAGGTATAGTTTCAGCAAAATCAGCTGATGAAACAAGCGCCGGGAAAAAAGTATTTGTTATTTCTGTTGATGCGACTATTAATCCCTCAACATCTGAATACATCAGTTTGGGTATAAAGCAGGCAGCCGGAGAAAATGCAGAATGTCTTATAATAAAGCTTAACACTCCCGGAGGTTTATTAAAATCAACCCGGGTCATTGTAACTGATATCCTTGATTCTGAAATCCCGGTTGCAGTATTTGTTCATCCGGGAGGATCCCAGGCTGCATCAGCAGGTGTTTTTATCACTCTGGCAGGCCATATTGCAGCAATGGCACCGGGAACCAATATTGGCGCCGCCCATCCAGTTACAATGCAGGGAGAACAGGATTCAATTATGAATGAAAAAGCAACGAACGATGCTGCAGCATTTATCCGGACCATAAGCGAAAAACGTGAACGTAACGTCCAATGGGCAGAAGATGCAGTCCGGAAAAGCCTTTCAATTACCGAATCAGAAGCCCTTAAGGCAAACGTAATTGATCTTATTGCTGTTTCGGTCGAAGATCTGCTTGAAAAAATTGACGGGAAAGAAATAACACTGACTTCAGGAAAGAAGGTTTTACAAACGAAAGATGCGGCAATAACTGAAATAGGAATGAGCTTCAGGCAAAAGATCCTTAACCTTGTGAGTGATCCGAATATCGCTTACATTTTTCTGATGCTGGGGATATACGGAATCTTGTTTGAACTATACAGTCCCGGTGCAATATTCCCGGGTGTTATAGGCGGGATCAGTCTGATAATTGCTTTCTACTCACTTCATACACTTCCTGTAAATTATGCCGGCCTGGCATTGATCATTTTTGCAATTATTCTGTTTTTAGCTGAGATAAAAATAATAAGTCATGGACTTTTGACGATAGGCGGAATAATATCGCTGGTCCTTGGTTCAATAATGTTAATAGATATGGAATCAACTCTGGAAGTATTCAGAATTTCCTGGCATGTAATTCTGTTATTTGTCATACTTACCGCTGCCTTCTTTATTTTCGCAATAGGCTTTGCAATCAAAGCACAGACCCGGAAACCTGTGACAGGCATTGAAGGAATGGTCGGAGAAATTGGCGAAGCAATTACCGATCTGTCACCGGAAGGACAAATTATGATCCATGGTGAGATATGGAATGCGGAATGTCAGGACGGACCTGTGATTAAAGGAACAAAAGTAGAGGTTATACAGGTCTCAAATCTTAAATTAATGGTTCGTAAAAAAACATAAAACAAACAGAAAGGAATTATCATGGAACAACTGAATTTAACATTACTTGTAGCAGGACTGATATTCCTGCTTTTCATTCTGGCAAGTGCAATAAGGATATTACGCGAATATGAACGCGGTGTGGTCTTCAGGCTGGGCAGATTCACAGGCGTCAAGGGACCCGGATTGATCTTACTCATACCGGTGATTGACAAAATGGTCAAGGTGAGTCTCAGAACAGTTGTTATGGACGTTCCCACACAGGATGTTATAACTAAAGATAACGTATCCATAAAAGTGAACGCCGTAGTGTATTTCAGGGTTATGCAACCAGATAAGGCAATAGTTGAAGTGGAGAATTACCTTTTTGCCACCTCCCAGTTGTCACAAACAACACTTCGGAGTATACTCGGACAATCAGAACTTGATGAATTGCTGTCACAACGTGAAAAGATCAACCACGAACTCGCAATTATTATTGATAAACAGACAGAACCATGGGGTATCAAAGTATCGAATGTTGAAGTAAAACATATAGATCTCCCACAGGAAATGCAGCGTGCCATGGCAAAACAGGCAGAAGCAGAAAGGGAACGCCGTGCAAAAGTAATACATGCCGAAGGAGAATTCCAGGCCAGCCAGCGACTGGCTGACGCAGCTACTATAATAAGCACAAATCCTGCAGCCTTACAGCTTCGCTTTCTCCAGACATTAACAGAAGTGGCATCCGAACAGAGCTCAACAATTATCTTCCCTGTTCCGCTCGATATAATTTCAGCATTTCTGCCAAAAGATAAGAAATGATAGATTTTATTGTTTAAATACCGGTAGCAAAGGCATTTAACTTTAATAGTTCATACCCTTTGTGTGGTTAATTATTAAGTGCTTTGCACAAGTTTTGAATGGAAATAAGTTACTCCATCTATTTTGCTCATGTCAAAGATCCTGAAGCCATGGGCAATAAGCAGTTCCTTAACTTCATTTTCATTCAGATTACGGTCTGTCCTGGAATCAAGAAAATTATTGAATCTCTTAACAAGGCGCTCAAATCTTTTTACTCCCGACCCATTCTTTCCGGCCGCCTTGGTATCTGCAAAACAACCAAGAAAATTGGTCTCAGGAGGTAATATCCTGATAAGGCTGATCAGGAACTTATCCAGATGTTTTATAAGATTCAGCTTTTTCAGGTTTATAATAGTTCTGACATTCTTAAGGTCGCTTTCGCCATAATAATAATGGTTCTTTGCAGAAAGGATTATCAGATCGGGATCATCATTCAGACCGATTTGCTTAAGATAATGATAGAAATTAGCATCCCCGTCAGCTACAATTCTAAGTGGAGATGCAATACTTTCCATCTGCCCGGCAGTTGACCGTGATGGTGCAAAAGAAAATCCTCCGCGATTAATATTCAAATTTTCTGCAACATTCATAACTTTACTATTTGGTAATACCCACTGAAAAATTATTATTCCGTCCGGGTGCTAAAACCAGACTTGTACCAGTACCTGATTATCATGCTGAAATTCACTGATTTTATACCAGACGTCATTTTCATTCTCAATCTGGTACATCCAGTATCCAAAAACACCGGGTGACTGGTAAACCCTCCTCAGATAAAGCCTGTCTCCCTGGGTAAATTCACAGTTCCGGGAATAGGCTGATATCTTCCCATATACGGTATCCTGAGTTGTTTTGATCCACATAATATGAGGCGATCCTAAACTCTCAGGCTTAGTATACCTGACATCAAGAAAGTCACCTATATATCTTCGGGTAACATATAATTCATCTTCGGGTAATAATCCCGATCGCTCAGTTGTTGCACATGAAACAATAAAGAGCAGAAACAATAAAACTCCTGACTTTTTCATAAGCATTTATCTGAATGGCCGGCTTATTTTCTTCCGGCTTGTTTTAAATTTATCCGGTTTTTTATAAACCTTAACCTTATATGAGCTGCATGCACCGCTCTGTTTCCTGCATTCCTGCTTTATTTCTCTCTTCACTTTCCTCGGTTTCAGATCGTCTCCTGAATAAGCAGATACTGATATTGAAATGAACAAAAGGATCAGAAAACAGGCTTTGCTCCGTAATAATGCCTTCATCTTTTCTTGTTATAATATTATATGTCAGTCCTTAACTGCAAGTAAAACTGTATGTAAATTCAAATCCGTTCTCACGAAGCCACCATCGTAATGACTTTGCAATCTTCCGGCGTCTGATAAGTATTTTACCGGTTACTTCCGATTTAAAATGATAAATTGTCTTCATGTCTATTGGTGTTGATGTATCAAATGTAAGGCATCAATAACTTTCCTGCAAGCTCACGATGCCCATCAGATGGGCAAATGCGATACATATGCCTTTCTTTGGTCAACAAAATAAAACAGATGATAAACAGGTACACTTAACTGATAACCACAAAGCTGTCATTCGTCAAAAGAAGCCTGAAATTGACAGGATATGCCGGGAGAGGATGCAACCAATTATATTTACTAACCTATAATATTGATTTACAATAATATACATGACTTTCCCGGCAAGAATTACTTAATCAGCAGTTTTGACCAATTGATTGTAATTGAGGATATAATATTCAGATTTTAGCTAATTTAATTACCTTTCTTATCTTTGAGACTGAAGTAACAAGCTTTTATAGGGCAAAATCAAGGCATCAACCAGAATAAATTATGGCAACTCCATTCAGAAAAATCCTTACCGGTTCAGCACTGCTCATTGTACTGAGTCATTCGGTGGCCGGACAAACAGATACCGGATTCGTTCCTGCCGGTTCAAATATCCAGGGTTCAGAATTCCCGAAGATATCTTCTGATAACAGTGTTTATTTCCGCTTAAGGGCTCCGGAAGCAATGAAGGTACAGGTCCAGGGCGGAGATGGCCTTTGCCCCAAGCCCCTTGATATGACAAAGGATGCATCAGGGGACTGGAATATAATTATTCCGAAAGCCGGTCCGGGGTTTCATTATTACTGGTTTATAGTCGATGGTGTAAGGGTTAATGACCCCGGGAGTGATACTTACCACGGGTACGGCAGACCAACCGGCGGAATAGAAGTACCTGTAACCGGAGAGGATTTCTTCCTTCCAAAAAATATATCTCACGGTGATGTACGGGAACACTGGTATTTTTCGGAGATTACAGGAAAATGGCGGCGTTCCTTTGTATATACCCCTCCTGAATATGATAAATATCCCGACAGGCGTTACCCTGTTCTTTATCTCCTCCACGGAGCCGGAGAGAATGAAAGAGGATGGTCAAAGCAGGGACATATGAGCTTTATAGTTGATAACCTCATCTCGGAAAAGAAAGCAGTTCCGATGATAGTCGTAATGGATAACGGTTATGCAACTCCGAAAGATGCTCCTGCATCCAATGCCGGAACTGCTGCAAGAGACCGGTCACGGATGGCAGAAACACTTGAACAGGTTTATATTAAAGAAATAATCCCTGAAACAGATTCATATTACAGGACGATCCCGAAACGCGAAAGCCGTGCCATGGCCGGGCTTTCAATGGGAGGCATGCAGACGATGTTAATCGGGATGAATCACATTGAGCTTTTTTCATATTATGGCTTTTTCAGCGGAGCAATAATGGGAGGAATAATGGATGACCCCAAAACAGCCTTCAAAGGGGCTTTTGCTGATCCCGTATCATTTAATAATAAAGTTAAGCTTATGTGGTTTGGCGCGGGATCGGGGGAAACACAATTCGTTAAAATGGTGAACGACACAAAACAGAAACTCGAAGGTCTGGGGATCAAACCCATAACCTACATTTCCCAGGGAACTTACCATGAATGGCACACGTGGAGAAGACATCTTAATGAGTTTGTACCACTGTTGTTCAAATGAAAAAAATCAACATCGCAATTCCTGTAAATAAATAATCCGTATCTTCAGAAACCCTTAAACCATAAATACAATAATGAAGAAAGTAACTCAAATTACCCGGCGCAGATTTATTACCGGAGGCGCAATGGGATTAATCGGACTTCCGCTGATTTCGTCAACTTTCCGTAATGTTGCGCCCAGCGACAAGGTGAGGGTAGCAATTATCGGCCTTGGAAGCCAGGGAAGAAGCCATATGAACTGGTTCAATGCTCTTCCTGATGTTGAAGTTGCAGCACTATGCGATCTGGATAAAATAAGGCTGGAAGCTGCAGCCACGCAGCTTAAAGCAGTAAATCCCGACGCCCGGCCGGATCTTTATTCAGATTTCCGGAAGATACTTGAACGTAAGGATATTGATGCAGTGTCATGCGCCACACCGGATCACTGGCATGCACTTGTTGCAATAATGGCCTTTCAGGCAGGCAAGGATGTTTACGGAGAAAAACCGCTTACATATTCTCTTGCTGAAGGACAGGCAATGCTGGCTCATCTTAAAAGGAATAATTCTGTTTTCCAGCTCGGAACACAAATACATGCCGGCGACAATTTCCATAGGGTAGCCGAAATTATCCAATCCGGTAAACTGGGTAAGATCCACACAGTACGTCTCTGGAAAACAGGAGGTTCTCCGGGACTGGGCTTTCCTCCCAACGAGACGCCCCCTGAAACACTCGACTGGGAAATGTGGCTGGGACCGGCTCCTTACGCGGAATATACTCCTGTTCGCTGCCATGGTACCTACCGTCATTTTTTTGATTATTCCGGAGGCGTTTTCGCTGATTTCTGGTGTCATATTGCCGATATTATGTTCATGTCAATCCATCCCAAAGGATTATACAGCATCGAAAGCAGGGGAGAAAGACCTTATGATGGTATTTCAGATACACCACGATGGATTGATGTTGACTTCAAATTCAAAGATCTTGATGTGTACTGGACAACTATTCCCCCCGATGTTCCGGATTCAGACAAAATGCATATAGGAGCTCATTTTGAAGGAACCGACGGTTCACTTACGTGTGATTATAATAACCGTCTTATAAAAATCGGAAACGAGATAGTAAATGATCTTCCGGAGATACCGGTCACTATGCCACGTTCACCCGGACACCAGCAGAATTTTATCGATTCGGTGAAATCGAGGCAGAAACCTGAAAGCAACCTGGTCTATGCACGTGAGATGACAATACCAATGCACCTGGCAGTGATCTCTTTCAGACTGAAAAGAAAACTTGAATGGGACAGCCTGCAGGAAAAATTTACAGGAGATGAAGCTGCCAATTACCTCCTGTCGCGTACTTACAGACAACCATGGGCTTTACCTTTATAATCTGAATTTTTTAAAATCATAGTATAATGAAAATAGTGCTTCATATTATTACAGTTTTTTCTTTGCTCATAATTTCCTGTGCTTCTCCCGGTCATGATGATTTTGTTCCATTATTCAACGGAAAGGACCTTTCCGGCTGGAATCTTCAGAAACCTGCTGATAGTTCGCCTCTTACACCCGGCTTTGAAGTGATTGACGGAGAATTGGTAACACGAAGCTCCGGATCGGGAAACGATATTTATACTGAAAAGAGTTACAGCAACTTTATCCTTAAGCTTGAATTTCTCCTGTCCGATGTCGGTAACAGCGGAGTCTTCATAAGGCGTGATCCCTCGAGACCCGGTACCGGATTTGAGGTTCAGCTGCTTGCGCCATGGACTCCCTGGCGTGACGATCTCCATTGCACAGGATCAATGTATGGCCATGTGGCTGTTTCAAACCGACCCGATGAAACAACAGGGAAATGGTATATGATGGAGATAAAATGTGACAGGAATATTGTAACTGTCTCTGTCAACGATCAGATAACAACGATGGCAGATATTGATACTGTCAAAACTATGGAAGGCATGCCCTTTACGGGTTACATTGGCTTACAGGGCAACCATGCAGAAAAAGAAGAACAATTCGCAAAATTCAGAAATATCTCGATACGCGATCTTGATGCCGATCCGGATTATGTCATCAGGGGATTCAGCAATAATAACTGGGAACTCCGATATATTTCCCATCTGGCTGCATCACATCTGGGAGCCGTTATGATCAGTCCACTTGCTGAAATGATGTCAAACGGTGACCCGATGGAAAAAAGTGAAGCAAAACAGGCTTTGTTTGATATTGCTGCAAAGGCTTCTGATCCCAATACCCCGGCCGGTGAAAAAAAGAAGGTCTTATCAGCGATCCGGGAAAGTATAAAAACATCGGCATCTGAAATCACGAAAGAATATCTTATCTGGATCTCCGGAATGATAAGCAGGTAATTATCAATAAGTTTCCCTGCCTTTTAAAGGCGGGGTGGACGGGATTGCTGATTTTGGAATGTTTACACTTTTGCTTTCCCGGCCGGGGTGGTTAAAACGAATTTAGCAAAAGTGGACTTATTTTTCAGAAATATAAACCACCCCGGCCAGACTGTTTATTTTTCTGCTCGTAAGATGATTTTGTGGTCTGGCCACCCCTCCTTAAAAAAAGGAGGGGAAACTTATTTTCCCAAAATTTCTTAAATATACTATAATGGCCTCAGCCCCTTAAATGATTGCCAGCCGGAGTGAATATTTATTCATTTTTCAGGTTTCACCGGAGAGACTGCCTGATATCTGTAGACATTAGTATCGCGTCTGACAAATCCCAGATCGATATATAATTGATTTGCAGCGATCCTGTAGGGCCTTGAAGTAAGATCAATTGATTTTGCCCCCATCGATTCAGCAAACTTCATTGCATAGAGCATTATTTCCTTACCATATCCTTTCCCTCTTTGCGATCCGTCAATTACAACATCCTCAATCCAGAATTTTGTTCCTGTCGGTATTCTGTAAACAGAAAGCGTAAGTATACCGGTTATTTCACCATCATCAGTTTCCCCGGCAAAAAAATGTGTGTTTTCAGCTTCAAGGATACTTTTAAAGAATTCCTTTGAAGGCAGTTTGATTTGAGGATCAAGCTGGGGTAAAAGTTTCAGGAGAGCGTTGTAGGCTTTGTCGCTATAAGCGGTAATTTCTCTTATTCGCATTTAGCTGTATAGTTTGTAGTTGGCAGTATTAGGTAATCGGTAATCAGTTAGCGGTAATCAGTAAGTCAATTTTGGTTAGTTACTAACTGTTCGTACCTCGATCATATCAACCAGTATTGAGCTGGAAGCAAAACCACCTGAGGTTATCTGAAGAACAAGGCTTGTGTTTGCCGGACAAAACAGCTTATCCTCACTTGAGTATGAAATCCATTGTTTTTCCGTAACATTTATAGAAACAGCCCCATAGCCTGCCTTGTCAACATAAAGGGTCACGCCGCCTCCGTTGGTAAGATTCTTTCCCCAGCATTTTAAAACAAGATAACAGTCAGTCGGTTGCGGAGGTAAATTGAAACTGGCATGAGGAATAATACAACCGCCCGATATGTATAAAGAATGTTTCCCTCCATCTCCGGGGGTGTCTTCATTAAAGCTGAATGCATAACCATCCCATCCGGCAGTGTCCGACTGAGATTCAAATGAGTTGTAATAAACCTGTTTGCTGTCACCCTGCCCTGACTGAACATTTTCACAAGAAGAAAATGAAGGAGTTACAATCAGAAATAAAAATATGAGGAACATTTTTATAATATTCATTCTTCATGAAGTATTACTCATCCCTAAACCGGAAATTAGATGATCAGAAATAACTGTACAAAAAATGTACCAATCACATGGTAACAAAATTTATTAAAATACAGTAAGACTGGAGCTCTGAATTAATTATTCTGACCGTTCAGGAGAAACTGACAGGGCTGTTATCTTTCCGGATTCTTTTTCAAGCCTCCTTTTATCCTTCTCCTCACTGCAACCTCCCGGAAGGTTTAAAAGTACTATTGTAATAACTACTTTTATTATCAGACCCAGTGGTACGAAAAAATATAATGATTTTCTGTTCTTAAATTTCATCAGTACATAATTTTTATTTCAATGGTCTGATGGAACCCACATGTGCGATAATGATATAAATACGTGTTTGTGTCTGCAATGCATGTGGGTTTCATCTTTGAGAAATAATACAGGTATAAACGTTTCAGACATCATTTTGTTACAGGCAGAGATATAATAATTGTTAAAAGGATCTTAAAACCAATTGATAAAATATATAATTTAGTAACGTTTACCCAAGGCCCGGGGAGGGTTTAAGCCTTTTGGAAAGCATACCTTTTAGTGTTGAAAACAATTCATCAGAGAAATAACATGGTCATCCAATTAAAATTACTAAAGAGTACTAACTGCAGAATTCTGTTATTAGTTGTGCTCTTTATCAGCCTGTCTGTTAAAGGTCATTCACAGGACAAGATCATTACAATTACTAATGATACTATTGATTGTAAAATAACCCGTATTACCCGGAATACAATCTTTTTCGATCTCATTACAAATAGTGTAAAAACGTCAGGTTCACTCCCTGTGAGCAAAGTATTAAACTATACAATTTCAGCAACCGGCGTTACTGCTGATAAACAAAAATCTTTAAGCAGTAATCAATTCGAACGATTCCGTCTGGGAATAAACGGTGGAGCAGGATATATGCTGGCCAGTCCAGAAAAAGCCGAGGAAGCTATGACAAGTCAGGGTATTGATGCCTCCAAGGCAAAATCATACTACAGGAACCTGAAAACAGGATGGCTTGCAAATGCCGATCTGACATTTATGATCACTCCTGATATGGGAACAGGATTTAAATATAAATTCTTTTACACTTCAGGGAATGTGGAAGACTATTTTGATTTACAGGACGGGGTTCATCTTATTTATACAAATTACGGGGAACGGATCTTTGTCAACTACTATGGTCCGATGGCATATTATCAGAGGTATTTGAATGCTGCTGAAACATACAGAATTACAACTACATTTTCATTCGGACTGACAACCTATCGTAATGAAGCAGAATATCTTAACGAATATTTACTCCTGACGGGCAGGAATCTGGGAACCGATTAC
>CAZWUB010000029.1:14269-18458 GCA_964637415.1 uncultured Rikenellaceae bacterium | reverse complement strand
ATATCATGCAACGATGATTTCCTGTCAAAAAACAATATGAACCTGTATGCACTGAGTGATACACTGAAAATAAACAACAGCCAGTCAAGTGTCTCAACACCCGTTCAGCTGCCTGTAGATGTTGATTGTGATTATACGATTTTCATGCAGCCAAAATGGCTCTCATTCAGCTCTATGCATGGCAAGGTTGAAAATGGAAGATTTACTCTGAACTTTAACATATTAAAAGATGATATCATATCCGCATATAATACTCATTATGCAACACTGATTGTCAATGTTGAGGATGTTGGGATGATCTCATTTATGGTGGTATATGAAAACAATGGTTTGCCGGTACTTCAATGTTTACCCGCATCACTTGATTTTAAATCAGCAGACAGCAAAATAATCACAATAAAGAATACCTCGGACGGGCTGCTTAAATGGTCAATAACCGGATTACCTGAATGGCTGTCTGTTTATCCTGCTTCAGGATCGCTTCTGAAAGATTATACAGCAACAGTAGAAGTGACAATCAACCAGGACAAGATAAACCTTGAAGAGGAAGTATCCGGGAGTTTTCAGATAACCGGTAATTCAACAACCGGAGATCTTACGATTCCGGTACATGTTGATAGAATTGTAACAATACCTGAGGGAATTATGAACATCAATGGTATTGTAACAGATGCTGAATATAATCAGAATGCAGGCATCATGGCAATTGTTACAAAATCGCCTGATAAGCTTATTCTGATAAATACAAATACAAATGAATCAGACACCCTTCCCCTTCCAAAAAGTCCGGCCTGTATAAGCATTTCTGAGGATGGTCATAAAGCCATGATCGGATACAACGTTTCATCTGTCGCCTTTATAGACATTGATAATCTGCAGATACTGAAAGAACTTGTAATAAACTGCATACCATACGATATTGTTTTGGGTGACAATAACTGGTGTTATATAACCCCGCTGACCGACCAGTGGGAACATCTGCACAGCCTTAATATAAGTACCGGAGAACTGATAACAGGAAGTGACTGGTCGCTGATATATGAAAAGACCATGATCCGGAAGCTTCCTTCCAGACCCTACATGATCGGAACACAAACCACTCTGTCCCCCACTCATGTCCTTATATTCGATCTTACAAAAGGAAAGGCAGGGGATACAATCTCATCCTACTTTACAAATCTCGGTAATTTCTGGATCTCAAAGGACGGGGCCAGGATGTATGCAAGTTCAGGTACAATTTACCGCATACCCGAATATGACTCCCTTTACCATACCGGTGATCCTCAGGTATACGGACAGTTATATCAGGGATTCATGGGAATCAATGCGCTCGATGAGTGCCCCGACAGTAGCTTCATCTATTTCGCCACAGCCTGGTTTGATTTTATTCTTCAGCCCAATCCGGTGATAGAACAATTTAATTATATCACCCTGAACAAAGTCAGGAATTTTAACCTTTCGCCGGTCTATTTTACCGAGAACGGGACAAGGAAGTTATATGAAACATCGGCGAGGTATATTTTTGTTAAGAAGGACGGATCAAAACTTTATGCCATAAAGAATATTCAACGATACTATAACAAAAATTTCTGGACAATTCAAACTTTCAGTCCCGGTGACAGAAATAAGCAAAAGTAAATGTTTTTTGAATAAAAATTAAGTACATGGAATTTTACGATCTCATTCGAACCCGTGAAAGTATAAGGAATTATGATCCCGACCGGCCGGTACCCAGGCAGATCCTTGAAAAAATACTTGATGCAGGCCGTCTCGCCCCGTCAGCCTGCAATCTCCAGCCATGGAAATTCCTTGTCGTCTCATCGCCCGAAATGCTCAGCAAGGTAAGAACCTGCTATTCCCGCGATTGGTTCAAGGACGCCCCGCATATTCTGATAGTTATCGGGCTGAAGGATCAGGCCTGGAAGCGCTCATATGACGGATATAATTCCATCGAGACCGATCTGGCAATTGCAATGACACATATTATCCTGGCTGCCGAGAATGAAGGAGTCGCCACTTGCTGGATTGAGGCGTATGATCCTGCCTTACTCAGAGAAGCTGTTAATCTCCCCGGTTACCAGGTTGTCTTTGGAATAACACCTCTTGGTTATCCAAAACCAGGTTTTAAAAAGACTCAGAAAAAAATCAGAAAAAAACCGGATGAGGTCAATGATTTCATTTAATGAGACCCCAGATGTTGTAAAGACGCCCAAATTGGGCGTCTCTGCACGGTTCATGAAAATGCCGCGTAACGTAACACAATGTAATATAACGTAACGTAGAGACTTCGTTAACCTTCAATCTTATACCATTCTGACAAATCCGTCCCATAATATAATCCGCATCCTTAAGTAATTGTATTTCTTTGTGATATTATACCTGACACAAAAGTAATATGAATCAGAGAGATAGTTTATCCCTGAAGGAAATTAACACTGAAAAATTAGTTTTGGAGTTATTTTCTTTTTACATTTGGATAGAGATCACTTTTCAGATTGTAGAATACTTCATAAGATAAATTTATGCCAGCAATTAGCACTTTATATACCTGATCGATTGATATTTATCTGGCTTTTGCAGCACTAATTTCTTATACCGGCTGTCTGTTACGGTCTGTAATTATGTTTTATGTCAAACATTTTATACCTGATGCCTATGATAGATTAAAATTAACTTAACCAACCCGCAAATTACTATGTTTGATTTTGGTGCAGTTACGATTAGCTCAGCATCAAACATATAACCTCAAATTCAATTTTATAATCAATTTAAAATTAACTACGTATGAAAAAAACTCGCAATTACTTTTGGCCCATAAGGCCAGATGTCAATTTTCACAAGTTCCTTCGAACTCTGAAAATTGTGACTATTCTTCTGTTTTGTGGATTGATGCTTCCCACCTTTTCACTTAGTGCAGAGAACTCTTCCGGTAATGATCTTTCCGGATCAGTTGTTGATCAGCAGCAAATCAAAGTATCCGGAACTGTCACAAATGCTTCTGGTGAAGCTTTAACAGGTGTAAACGTTGTTGTTACCGGAACAAATGTGGGAGCGATTACCGATATTGCCGGGAAATACGACATTGAGGTTCCTCAGGGATCAAAAAGTCTGACATTCTCATTTATCGGGATGGAACCACAAGTAATCACTATTGGTACATTAACCCAGATCAACGTAACTATGGTTGAGACGGCATTTGGTCTTAATGAGGTTGTAGTTGTTGGTTATGGTACAATGAAAAAAAGTGACCTTACCGGTTCCGTATCGAGTGTAACACCTGAAAAACTGGTTAACAGGCCAATTATAAACGTTGGAGAAGCACTACAGAACAAAGTCGCAGGTGTTCAGGTAATCAGGCAAGCTGCCGGTGATCCGGGCGGCAGGCCTCAAATTCGAATCAGGGGTACAAACTCCATTAATACCAGTTCTGATCCTCTGTTTGTAGTGGATGGAGTTGTTGGTGTGATCAATGCCTTGCAAAACCTCGATCCTAAAGATATTGCAACTATGGATATTTTAAAAGATGCATCGTCTACTGCTATCTACGGTACACGTGGAGCAAACGGTGTTATTATTATAACAACCAAGCGTGGGGTTGCAGGCGAAGTAAGAGTCAACTACGATGGTTCAGTCTCAGTTGGTATCAAGACAAGAAGAAACGACGCAGTAAATGCCGACCAGTTTATGTACCTCTATGAACAGGCATTTAACAATACGCCTAAGTTTGGAAACCTGGTAACAACAAAGGATTTTCGCGGCCCAGATGCAGCAGGATTATCATGGAATAATATGCCTTATCTGTTTGAAGAGGTTGCAAAAGACTCATATTTACCCGGCCTTAATTTTATAGGTAACGATGGGAAATATTATAAACCAAGATTTAACACATTGTTGGAAGATGAAGTTTTCAGAAACGCTTTATCAAATAAACAACATTTTCAAGTTAGCGGCGGAACGGAAAAAGGAAAATACTCTTTATCTGTAGGTAGTGACAACACGCAATCGCTTTTGAAAGAATCGTACAACAACCGGTTGAATGCCAGACTGACCCTGGACACTGAATTTACTAAATGGCTCAAACTGAGCACCAACATAGCATATGCAAGAAGTAAAAGGGACCGAATGAGTAGTGATTTGATGAGAAATACCTCGGAATTTTTTGCTATTTTCCCGGCATACCGGTATCCCA
>CAZWUB010000029.1:0-14259 GCA_964637415.1 uncultured Rikenellaceae bacterium | reverse complement strand
TATATGGATCTTATGCAGGAACATTTGCAACCGGCAGGGACTTTAATGTTGGTGAAAACAGACCAGGTTCAACTTTTATGCTGAATCAGGACGAAGGCTATTACCAGGAAGACGAATTTACCGGAGCATTTGAACTAACTGCACAAATTACACCAGACTTGACTTTTAGAACAAACCTCTCTTTAGATAACAGAAATCAAACGAGTAGATGGTTTAGTGGAGATTACCAGGGCAGACGTAATTCAGATGCAAGAGGTGAACATTGGTTATGGCAATATTGGCAATCCGAAAACTATTTCAACTATTCGAAAACAATAGGTGATCATGCAATAACCGGTTTGCTTGGACTTTCATGGTCTGAAAATACCTATGACTATGCAAATGCACAGGCATCCAAATTCTCTTCAACTTTTTACCAATGGAACAATTTAGGTGCGGGTAGCAATCCACCTACAGTAGGCTCCAGCAATACAAGGGGTGCGTTAAACTCTTATTTTGCCCGTGCTACTTATAGCTACCAGAGCAAATATCTGTTAACAGCAACCGGGCGTATTGATGGTTCATCAAAATTCGGAACAAACAATAAATATGCATTTTTCCCATCGGTTGGTGTTGCATGGAGAATCTCTCAGGAAGGTTTTCTGGCCAACAACGAAACAATATCTAACCTTAAACTGCGATTAAGTGCCGGACAAACCGGTAACCAGGAAGTTGGTAATTTTATAACACAAACGTATATTAGTAACGCCAATGTTTTATTGGCAAATGGTTACAATTCAGGCCTTTATCCAGGCTCTACCGGTAACGATAACCTGAAATGGGAAACAACTACACAGTACGATATTGGTTTAGATCTTGGCATGTTAAAAAGTAGGATCAACTTAACTGTGGATGTGTATAATAAATTAACAACCGACATGTTATTTAATCTTCCATTACCTCAATCAACTACAACAGGTAATGCTTACGTAAACTATGGTTCGGTTAAAAACACCGGTATCGAGTTCACATTGAACACGGTCAATTTCCGAATGAAAAACTTTTCATGGGAAACTCTCTTTACGATATCATCCAATAAAAATGAGATTATGGAACTCGGCCCTACTGGTGCCGACATTTACACGGATACCGGAGCAGGTAACGGAACCAGCGTTTATAGAGTTGGAGAACCAATCGGGACATTCTTTGGATTGAACCGAATGGGAACCTGGGGCACCATGGAAGCAGCGGAAGCAGCGCGTTACGGCAGATTACCCGGAGATTTGAAATTTGAGGATGTGAACAATGATGGGAAAATTGAACTTCTGACTGATGGTGATGTTATTGGGCATGCATATCCAAAATTCTATGGTGGCCTGAACAACACATTTACGTATAGAAACTTTGATGCAAGTATCGACATTATGTTTGTAGGCGGAGTTGACAAAGCTATCGTGCATGAGTCTGCAGAAGACCGCCAGTTTGTAAATGGTATGATGAATACAGTTTTGGATGGATGGCGTCCTGATCATCAGGAAACAATGATAGCCCAGGTTCGCGCCGGTAATGCCGGTGGACGCTACGACTCATACCCTGACACCCATATGATTTGGAACGCTGCCTACATCAGGGGGCAGATGGCTTCACTAGGTTATACCTTTAATGGAAACCTTGGTGGTATTGATAGATTGAGAGTTTATGCCACTGCAGATAATTTCTTTTTGTTGACCGCAGTTGAACTTCCAGGTTATGATCCTGAAGGTAGTGCAATACAGAAAATTAATACCAGGGTACCAAATATTGATAAATATCAGCATCCGGTTCCTACAACCTTCAGCCTGGGCGTTAATGTCAGTTTCTAATTTTAAAACTTTTATATTATGAAATACATATTAAAAAACAATATAGGATTAAGATTCACCATGCTTTTGGTGATATTCCTGATGGCGCTTGGTGGTTGCACGGACTTCCTGGATGAAGTGCCTACAAATCAGCTAACCACTGCAGCAGATCTGTCAAGTATTCAATATAAAGAACCTTTTACAGTCGGACCTTACCGACGGTTGGCAGACTGGACCGGTGGTGCGGACGACTGGGGAAATAACCTTCCCTCTACACTTGAGTACCCCACCGGTGGAGCATACACAGATGAGCCACACGTTTTGTTCGATAAGTTTAGAACAAATCAGGTAACAGGCAGTTTACTCGGCGATTTCAATAATCAATGGTTTAATTGGTATTCAGGTGTACAGGACTGTAACCTCTCTATCCAGCAACTTCCTTTGATTAATATGAGTGAAACGGATATTAACAAAGCTTTGGGAGAAGTACGTACCCTAAGGGCATTCTATTATTTTTGTATAGTGCGTTACTGGGGTGATGCTGTTCTTGTAACAGCGCCAGTTACAGATGTGTGGGCAACAGAGATGCCTCGTACCAGCCTGAAGAAAATTTATGATGAGATAATTATTCCTGACCTTGAATTCGCAGTTGCCAATCTTCCGGCAGGCAGATCCACAACTGGTCGCGTAACACAGGATGTAGCCAGGGCAATACTGGCAGATGTTTATATGACAGTTGCCGGTTATCCATACCAGGAAATAGCTACCAGCCCTGATAAAGACTGGTGTGGCACAGCAGCCTGGGCAGCTCAGACCTATCCGGTTGCAAGTGGTGTTGAATTCCTGAAAAAGGCACAAACACAACTTAACGCGTTGTATAATAGTGTATATACATTGGGAACCTATGATAATTTGCGCGATCCGGCTATGAACAATAAGGGGGAAGCAATTTTTCAGGTGCAATATAATGCAACACTCAGGGGTAATGGTCTTTTACAACCATCTCTTCCTTTGCTAAGTGGAATTTCCCCAAAAGAAGAAAACGGTACATTTACTCCATGGGTAGGATATTATAATTCCTATTCTGATGATGATTTGCGGAAACAGGAACGTCAGTTTTTCTTCACATGGGATACAAAATATAACAATGTAAAGGATACCGTTCGTTTTGATGTTCCATTTATCTATAAGCAATATGTTCCTGCAGCTGTTAAAGGAACAGATGGTTCGGGTCTGAACTGGTCACATTACCGTTATGGGGAAATTTTATTGATGCTAACGGAAGTAAACTGGGCATTAAAAGAATTAGGCCAGTCGGTATCTGACAATGACATCGTAAAAGGAATTAACGAAGTCAGGGCCAGGGCATTACTTCCTGCTTACACAGCAAGTCAGGTTGGTCTGAAGGAAATCTTAGCTGAAAGGGCATGGGAACTGATTTTTGAAAACAAAATGAT
Organism: uncultured Rikenellaceae bacterium; assembly: GCA_964637415.1. Lineage (GTDB taxonomy): Bacteria > Bacteroidota > Bacteroidia > Bacteroidales > VadinHA17 > LD21. Next base: position 10,982 of record CAZWUB010000029.1, on the reverse strand, counting down.
CTGGGATCAACGTCGAACAAGAAGATGCGTTGTATATGGCAATGGAGAAATTTCAGCTATTCAGAATTTCGTTGGTCATCAGCCTGCAATTTTCAACTTTGCTTTTGCTCCAATGCATTTATTATCACCTATTCCTAGTAATGAAATTGCCAGAAATAGCTTAATGCAACAGAATAGTGGGTATTTGCCAGTACAGACTCAACAGAATAAGTAATGAATCTTATAATTATTTTAATAAGAAAAATATGAAATCAAAAAATATTATAACACTTTCGTTCATTATAGCAATAGCGATAATGACAGGTTGTACGAAACAACCTTATTACGACATACCTTATGATGAAAACGGGAATGTTTACATCACTAAAATTTCGAAGGTAACTGCAGATCCTGTTACAGTTGGACAAACTTCATTCACTATAAATTGCTATTTTCCAAATGCAAAATCGGGAGATGTAATGAAGGCTACTGTTTTACAACAGCAGGTACCCAGTTGGAATCCAACTGGCGCCAAACAACTTCTGCCGATAGCCGGTAGCGAAAAAAGTATCACTGTTGGTGGTGATTTTAAAACATCAGTAACTTACACCTTAGTTGAAGCACATTTGATAAATATTGGTGATGCAATAACTGTTGTATTTTCCGGAGCAACAGATTCAGGCATAATATCAATTGTGCTTAAAGCAGCCCCGTAATGTACTTTCTTTTTCACAAAGCAGAGACGCCCAAAGTGGGCGTCTCTACAATAAAAAAATGCCGCATGATGCGGCATTTTTTTATTTATTATACAGGCATATCCGGCAGCGACCATCCATCCCTGTATTTATGTTTGATCAATTCATCTGCAAATTCCTTTGCAGAAACTGACTCATTCCTGCTGACCCTTAATTTATCATTGTCAGTAACATTTGTGAAGGTCATGTTCAGACCGTCCCATTGCAGTACCTTATTAAGTGACTGAAGCCTTGTTGCAAGAACACCCATAACAACCATTTCGTTAAAAGGTCCTGCCTCACTGAAATCGGAAGCTGTCAGTACCCTGCTTGCCGGGCTTTCCTTACATGCACGGATCCAGTCCTGCTCGTGTGTTCCTTCAATACGACGTAGTTTTTTCGGAATATTGGGAACTCTTCCCGACAGAAGGATCGGGTCAGTTCCATATTCACCACAAACCAGTGTATCCTTTGTCCCGTGGAAAAGTACACCTGAGTTCTGAACTCTGTCAATCGGCCAGTTTTCAGGGAATTTCGGCTTCAATCCTCCGTCAACCCATGTAACCTCAACTTCGGGAAGATCTATCTTAATGTCGGCAGGTTTCTTCCGTGCCGGGTATGTAAGATGTACAATTTCTGCATTCGGCGGACTGTCAGTTGTGAAAGGTGTTGAACTGCCTATAACCTTTGTAGGATACTGAAGCTTCATCGATGTGAATATCGGATGCATTACATGGCAGGCCATGTCGCCGAGCGCTCCGGTTCCAAAGTCCCACCAGCCTCTCCACACCCAAGGTGTATATGCTTCATTATAAGGACGGAATTTAGCCGGACCGATGAAAAGATCCCAGTTCAGTGTATCCGGAACTGGCTGTGCTTCGGTTGGCGCAGTCAGGCCCTGTGGCCAGATCGGACGGTTGGTATAAGCTTCAATTTTCCTCACCTCCCCTATTTCTCCATTCCATATCCATTCACAGATCAGCTTCACTCCCTCAGCTGAAGAACCCTGGTTGCCCATTTGTGTAGCCACTTTGTATTTGGCTGCAAGTTTTGTGAGCAGACGTGACTCATAAACGCTGTGGGTTAATGGTTTCTGAGTAAAGACATGCTTCCCCAGAGTTATTGCATGCGCAGAGATGATGGCGTGAGTATGATCGGCAGTGGCACACATTACCGCATCAATCGATTTTCCCATCTCATCATACATCTTCCGCCAGTCATAGTACTTTTTTGCTGCAGGATATAAGGCAAAAACATCTGCAACATTGGTCCTTTTGTTTTTCCCCCATTCAACATCACATAATGCAACAATGTTCTCACCAGCCATCCTTTGAAGATTGCCCTTCCCCATACCGCCGATTCCCACACCGGCAATATTAAGTTTGTCGCTCGGGGCTTTATGACCCAGACCCGAGATCGTGTTTGAAGGAACAATCAGAAACCCGGCAGCTGCTGCCGAAGTAGTCCCGATAAAGCCCCTTCGCGTGATTTTTGAGTTCTTTTTCATTTCAGTTAGTATAATTATTTAGTAATCCGATATTCACACTGAGCACGAAGTATATGAGATATATAAGTTAACATGAATCAGGAAAAATTTCATACAGAATCCGACTGTAAATCTTTTAACCGTTTAATACTTTGAACCATAGCCCTGACAGTATGATAATTCACTTTCCATGAATGGGACATGTGTGTCCAGATTGGTTCTCCATTCCTTGCCGTCAGGGGCCACCATTCGCCGACACCCTTGTTTATCATCTTGTCATGAACAAAGCGATGAACATTCTTATATGCCAGCCAGTATTTTTCATCACCGAACATCTTTACAGCATCGAGCAGACCTATAAGAGCTTCAGCCTGCTGCCAGAATTCCTTCTCCCTGTCATAAACACCGCCTGAATGCGGACCTTCAACAAAAACACCACCATATTCAAAGTCAATACCATTATTAACTGTATGATCAAAAATTATCCTGAACAGCTCAGAATATTCACGGGGATCGATCTTAAGTATTTTAAGAGCATGGATCAAAAGCCAGGCAAATTCTATATTATGGCCGTAGCATGTATTATCAGTGGCATTTCCTTTCTGTCCATCCTCTGAAAACCTGTCCCAGCCCCAGATAATATCGAACTTAATCTGTGGAGCAACGGACCAGTCCTTGAAAAACTGAGGGATCCCTGTTTTATAGACCGGATGGATAAGACGGTTCAACAAAAGATCTATGTCCTCGAGTAATTTGCGGCGATGAACATCTTTTCCCGTACATTCATAAAGAGTTGTAAATGCCTCCATCAGATGCATATGAACATCGAGAGTCTTCCTGTCTCCGCCCTGACTTCCCGGTCCGCATAAAGTCCAGTCACGATGGAACATTTCCCAGTAACCTCCATACATTGAATCGACACAATACTTCTGGAGAAGGTCAAATACTTTTTCTGCATATTCGATTCCACGGGGATCACCTGAAGCAAGTGTATATTCACTTAAAGAGTAAATTGCAAAACTATGACCGTAGATGATCTTCTGATCGATCTTCACGTTTCCTTTACGATCTGTCATCCAGTAAAATCCACCATAGGTTTTATCCCACATCTTATTCAGAAGGAAATCCACGCCATGACTTGCAAGTTCTGCATACTCTCCCTCACCATATCCTGCGCGGTGGGCTGATGAGAGTGTATAAACGGAACGCGTCTGGGCAATAAGGGATTTTTCATCTTCCCCCGAATCATTACCGTTCTTATCAAAATGAGTTATATACCCACCATTGACCTTGTCCGTCATACGGGTAATCCAGAAGGGCAATAATTCATTAACCAAATGATTATCAGCCTCTTCCTTTAAGCTGATAATTTCATTCTTATCCATATTAATCAAATAATAATTTCACTCAAGATAAGATTTTTTTCTACATTAACTTACAAAAACATTACAGAAAAACCCGGGCCCTTAAAGAAAAATATATGATACCACTTATTTTTCAGGATTTATAATTGATTAATAGTATGGCATATATGTAATATAGCTGTAATTCGAGATAATTTGCATTTATGAAGCCGAATAGATACATTTGTGTTATACATAGCTAACTTAATTCCCACTAAAATGAAAAAACCGATCGTTTACATTCTGCTTCTTTTCTGTTTAAATAGTTTTGGAGCACAAAAATCCTCAGACATTAATTCTGATAAAAAACCAAAACGAGGCTGGCACTCACTTTTTGATGGCAAAACACTTGATAACTGGAAATTCAGTGATAAAGAAGGAACATTTTCCGTAAAGGACGGGATGATTATCGTACATGGTAACCGCAGTCATCTGTTCTATGCCGGTCCCGTGGAAGATCACAATTTTAAGAATTTTGAATTCAAGGCAGATATAATGACGGAGCCAGGATCAAATTCAGGGGTTTATTTTCATACAGAATATCAGGCTACAGGCTGGCCGGATAAAGGCTATGAAGTCCAGGTTAATAACTCCCACACTGACTGGAAGAGAACAGCCGGTTTATATGATGTAATGGATCTGAAAGAAGTTCCTACAAAAGACAATGAATGGTTTACCATGCATATAATAGTACAGGACAAACACATAATTATAAAGTTGAACGATAAGACGGTTATAGATTATACTGAACCTGCGGAAGTAAATTATAAAGGGCATCCGGGACGTAAAATTGCCAGTGGTACTTTCTGCCTGCAGGGACATGATCCCAAAAGTATTGTTTACTTTAAAAATATACAGGTAAAACCTCTTCCATAAAATATCTCACCCCTCCGGGTGAATTTAATATCGGATATCATGAAAAAAATGACCGCAATCGTAGCATTGGTGGCCGTATTCACTTTAGCCATCTGCTTCATAATCCTGGGAGCGATCTCAACAGAATTAATGACGGCCCTTGGTATTGATTCGGGAAAGTTTGGAACCCTTGTTACCGCTTTCTTCCTTACAAGCTGTCTGGTACAACTTATTACGGGCCCGGTTGTTGACAAATTAGGTCATAAACCTGTAGTAATTATTGGTTTTGGTGCTGTCAGTCTCAGTATGTTCATTCTTGCATTTGCATCAGGCTTTTCTGTGGCTCTGATAGCATGTATTATACTCGGTATAGGAGCTATGTCTGTTAATACAGTGGGAAATACACTTATCCCTGTGGTACTTTTCGGGGGAAAGGATCCTGCAAGGGCAAGTAATTTCGGTAACGGATTCTTCGGCCTTGGCTATATCCTGATACCATTACTAATTGTATTCATAATAAAGACCCTGGGATTAAGTTACCATACCGCACTTATAATTATTGCCGTTTTTTGTATCTTATTCATGCTACTTGCGTTGATAACAAGTTTCCCGGAAGCATCCACCGGATTTAAATTTTCAATGGCTGTCAAACTACTTCTCAATCCGGCCGTGATCATAGCAGCTCTGGCAATGTTCTGCTATACATCCCTCGAGTCATCAGTAACCACCTGGATAAAAAAGCTGATGGAAGAGCTTTTCAGCATCAGTTCAAATTCTGATCCTTCGGCCAGGGCAGGAGTAGTACTGAGTCTCTTCGGAGTGGCAATGATGGCCGGACGGTTTCTCACTTCCTCAGTAAAGAATCTGACAGCTATCGGAACAAAAGTGATCACTTTCTCGACAATTCTGGCAATAACTTCAATTATCCTTATGATAGTAGCCAAAGGACCTGTAACGGGGATCATCGGGGTCATTCTTGCAGGTATCGCCTTTTCTCCCATCTTCCCTACAATAATCGGCGTAACTTTTTCAAAATTTGAACCGGGTCTTTACGGAAGCATTTTCGGAATTGTTTTCGCAACGGGTTTGCTTGGCGGCACATTTGTCCCGAAACTGATCGGTAATCTCAGTGTCGGATCAACTGTCCAGCATAGCCTGTTTGTTGCATTGTTTATTTCTCTAGCACTTCTTGTTATATCGCTTTTCATTGCCAGGGTCAAAAAATAAAGAATTCTGAAGTCATCTTAACTGAAACTTAATAAACAAACATGAATATCAAAATCCATAATCTTAAACTATTATTAATTGTGATCATTGCAGCCAGTTTGTCGGGTTATGGCTGCAGGGATTCAAAGCCGGCAGATTTTGTAAATCCCATGATCGGAACTGATTATCATGGCCATACCTTCCCCGGAGCAGTACTCCCGGCAGGAATGGTACAATTAAGCCCTGAAACAGATATCCGCGGATGGGACTGGTGTTCAGGATATCACTACAGTGACAATTCAATAATGGGGTTCAGCCATTTACACAGGAGCGGGATGGGTGCAGGAGACTGGGGCGATATTCTTATTATGCCGGCAACAGGAGATCTGAAAATTGTTCCCGGCAAAAAATCAAATCCTGATGAAGGATACCGCTCACGTTTTTCGCACAGTGAAGAGAAAGCTACTCCGGGTTATTATGCCGTTACACTTAAAGATTACGATATCAAAGCTGAATTAACGGTCACAAGCCGTACCGGATATCATAAATATACATTCCCTGAATCAGGTTCATCGCATATTCTGATAGATATGAAGCACGGAATAAGAGATTCGTGTACGGGTGCTATGGTGAAGATACTGAATGATAGAGAGATAGAAGGATATAGAATGTCAATCGGATTTGTAAAGAAACAAACCGTATATTTTTGTGCTCAATTCAGCAAACCCTTCAAATCATTCGGCACATGGAAGGGAAATAATATTAACCAGGGATCATCAGAAGAGTCCGGATACGGGATTGGTGCATTTGTAAATTACAACACGGCTGAAAATGAATCAGTCGAAATCAAGGTAGGGATCTCTTATTCCAGTATTGAACAGGCAAAGTTGAATTTACAGGCAGAATCCTCCGGCTGGCAGTTCGATAAGATAAGGAATCAGGCAGAAAGGATATGGAACGATGAACTCGGGAGGATAAAAGTCGAATTCAATGCAGGCATCAGTGATCCATACAGGAAGGATAAAATGATCACTTTCTATACAGCCTTATACCATTCATTGTTATTCCCGTCCATCTTTGCAGATGCGGACGGAAAATACACCGGACTGGATGATCAGGTCCATCAGGGTGAGGATTTCACTTATCACAGTGATTTTTCATTGTGGGATACTTTCCGTGCGGAAATGCCGCTTCTGACTTTAATAAAACCCGGATTAAGCTTAAACTCGATCAGGACAATGATCGCACAGTATGAACAGGGAGGATGGCTGCCAACTCCACAGCAATTCGGGAACTGCTATACCAATGATATGATAGGCGATCATCCGGTTGTTGCTATACTGGATGCATGGATGAAAGGAATAAACAAGTTTGATGCAGAAAAAGCTTACGAGGCTGTCAGAAAAAATGCCATGGAAAAACCTGTCGGACATCGTTCAAGAGGCCGGGTGGGACTGGATTATTATAAAAAATTCGGCTATATACCCTACGACAAAGAAAGAGAATCAGTCTCACGTACGCTTGAGTATGCCTATAACGACTGGTGCGTTGCTCAGCTTGCAAAGGCGGTTGGGAAAACGGAGGATCACGAAATGTTCATTAACCGGTCTGCCGGCTACAGAAATCTCTTGGATCCTTCAACCGGACTCGCCCGTCCTAAAGACAGTACCGGTGCATGGCTTGAACCATTTATACCGACATTCATAGGACAGGGAAGGGAAAGGCACTACACCGAAGCAAACGCATGGCAATATTCCTGGTTTATCCCACATGATATTAAAGGTTTAATAGATATTGAAGGAGGAAATGAAAGATTCATCTCCAAACTTGATACCCTTTTCACAATGAGCTCTGAGGTTCAGAGTACCGTTTCCGATGTTACAGGAATGATCGGTCAGTATGCTCATGGCAATGAACCCAGCCATCACACAATTTACCTGTATGATTATGCCGGAGCCCCATGGAAAACACAGGAGCTCGCCAGACAAATTATGGACAGCCTGTACCATTCAGGACCCGACGGATTATGTGGCAATGAAGATATGGGACAGATGTCTGCTTGGTTTGTTTTCAGCTCAATGGGATTTTATCCTGTGACTCCCGGCCTGAATGTTTATGCATTAGGAAGTCCGGTCTTCGATAAAATAACCATAAACCTCGATAAAAACTTCTACAATGCTGATAAGTTCACTATCGAAACAAGAAATAATTCCCGCGAAAATAAATATATACAATCCGTATTGTTAAATGGGAAACTTTTAACCGATCCCTGGTTCGATCATTCTGAGATCAGGAACGGAAGTACACTTATATTTGAGATGGGACCGGAGCCAAATAAACAATGGGGGCAACGTTAGCACAAGTGAATCAGGCAAAAGATCAGTACGAGATCACCACATCCCAATGTCCCGGCTGATTTATTGTAAAATCAAAAATAACCTCTGACCTGGCGGTACGGAACATATTCCATGCTGTAAATGTGACTTTAACATCAAGAGGGAAACCCGGATTTTGTATCCCGGTATGATTCCCCGCCTTGTATTGTGACCCGCTGCTGTAGGCTATCATGAAGTTTTCAACACCTGAATTCTCAATTCCCGCCCTGATAAGCTTCACTATTACTTCATGATTTGTACTGTTGCTTTTTTTGAAGGAAGATCTCGTAACGGACAAACTCCTGTTGATCTTATAAGGTGAAATGAGCTTTTTCCCCATGTAACTGTCCTCTTTCCATATCCCTTCAACAATTGAATCCCCGCTAACAAGCTTACCTTCACCATCTTTCAATCCATACTTCCACTTTCCGGTGTAATAATCGCCGTTTGCCCAGGTATAAGTACCCGAACCATGCGGCAGACCTTTCCTGAATTCTCCCGTAAAACTGTCAATCCCTTCTGACGATCCCTTACCATGGGCAAATCCTTTTTTACACTTTCCTGTATAGGTACCTGAAATGCTTTCCATTTTTACTGCACATCCGGTATCCTGGGAATAAATTACTATACCGGTAAGAAACAAGACCAAAGACAGGATGAGTTTCAGAACTGCTTTATAATTTTTCATTATTCATTTCATTTACATTTTTACAGTTTCGTGTTTCCTGACAAACTCCGGGTCAAAATTCACTCCCATTCCCGGACCCGTGGGAGCTTTTATCTTTCCATCAATAACTAAAAGCGGAGAAGTAGGGCAGTCATAAATAACATTTGTATCAAGTCCCTTGAATTCATGATGTTCTCCGGCGTTGGGGGCAGCGCTTACAAGTATTGTGTTATAAAGAAAACCCAGGCCACCTCCCGACATATGGGGGATGAATTCCTTACCGAAGGCATGAGCCATCAAAGCCACTTTCATCGAACGGATCATTCCTCCGAAATAATAGTTATCGGGTTGTACAATATCAAGCCCGTCATTTGCAATCAGCCACCTGAAATTTACGAAGCTCTGGTCCTGTTCACCGTTTGCAACAGGTAATGTAAGAGCATCCGCAACGGCTTTGATATCTTCAAAATGATCGAACATTACAGGTTCTTCGAAATATTTGTACTTATACTTCTCCAGAAGTCTGCCAACCCTTATTGCCTCGCTTACATCGTAATAGCCATTTGAATCGGCATACAGCGCCATATTGTCGCCATAATGTTCGCGAAGCATGGGAATAAGCTTTTCTGTTTTGCCCGGCACTCCGGCATAATGAATATCTTTAGTTCCGGCATACTGATAACCCACTTTTACTTTAAGGGCATTAGTGTCATATTCGGCTACGGCCTTTTTAATCAGGTCAAAATGTTCTTCAAGAGGTTTCTCACGGAATTCGGTAGCAGTATAAATTGCGACTTCAGGATTATGGATCTCTCCAATCAGTTCTGCTGTTGGTTTGCCTGAGATCCGGCCCAGCATGTCGAGTATGGCAAATTCAATAGTGGCAAGAGGTAATCCAAGTGTTATACCGTTATACCTGAAATTGAAATTATAGATAAATACTCTTTCGAGTATCAGGTCGAGTTCCCTTGCATCCTGACCGATAAAAAAAGACTGGAGACTTCTCAGGAATACAGGGAATAGTGTAGACATTGTACTGTGTCCTACCGACATCCCTTCAGCTCCATCCTTTGAGCGGACTCTGCATAACCAGCTTCTGTCGTAATGAAGCAGTTCGAGAGTATCAATTATAACCGGTTCTTTAAACACATCCTTCTTCAAAACAGGCTGTTTAATTATTTTATCAAGCACTTCATACCTCGACCTTATCTCATCAGCTGACAATCCTGGTCCTGATTCTTTTTTGCATGATATTATTGAGGGTGCTGCTGCTCCCATTGTTGCAGCTGCTGCGGTTGATATGAAGTGGCGTCGGGTTGTTTTCATTATAGCTTTATAAATTTTACTCTTATACGATTAAATACAGGTCGCTCCTACGGAGCTAAAATAATCGGGAAAATCCATTTCTACAAACAGTTCACTCCTACGGAGTTTATCTTTATTAAGTCCCGTTAGGGACGACCTGTTTGTAGAAATTAATAAAAATCAAAAATGTAAGCCAAACGGGCGGCCTGTATTTAATGTAACTTATCAATGTATCCTGTATAATCCGGCGCCATGAGAATTTATCTGAGCGCTGAAATTATCCCTGAATTTACCTTTTTTTTCACCCGACCATAAATCAGTTACATTATGGGATCCTTTCAGCCCTGCCTGTTCAAAACTCACTTTAATAGTTGTTTCCCCTGGCTTATCGGAAGCATTGAATAATGCAAGATATTTATCTCCTGTTTCAGGATCGTCGGCAGTCCAGGCTATCAGGTCATTTTCCCTGAAGAGCTGTTTACCGTTCCTGCTGTTCTGATTCACGTTAAGAACCTCGCGATTAGTGATAAGTGAAAGAGTGAACTCATCATTGGAAGGCAGGTCGCCGCCAAACATCAGAGGTGACCGGAAAATTGCAAACAGGGTCATAAGGGTATATTGTTCATCTTTTGTGAACCCCGACCACCGTGGTTCTCCCCGTTCTGCTCTTATGCCGATCCGACCCAGGGGAAGCATGTCGGCATCGGGGTAATAACCCGGGCCACCGAATGCTGACCAGCGATTACATACCTCAAATTCATCCTTCAGATCAGGCCAGTTATCCCAGAAATCACCGGTGGTGCGCCACATATTTGCATGATTCCTCAGAAAATCAGCATCTTCAACTTTATTCCCTGATGGGGAAAGGCTCAGAACGATTGGTCTTCCGCAATTATCTATAGCATTTCTTACCATTTCAATCTCATCCAGGTGTCCTGAGAGATCGTCAACTTTAACGAAATCAACCTCCCA
>CAZWUB010000028.1:6687-31329 GCA_964637415.1 uncultured Rikenellaceae bacterium | reverse complement strand
AAGTTTCCCCTCCTTTTTTTAAGGAGGGGTGGCCGGGATTGCTGATTTTGATATGATTACAATTGTCCTTTCCCGGCCGGGGTGGTTAAAACGGAATTAACTTAAGCGGGAGGAAACTTATTTCCCCGTAACTTCTTTGTTTGACAGCTAAGTTACCTCATTCTCTCTCTCACCTCATCTCCCCTTCTGTTCTTCTTTCTTTAAAACCCACCCCCATCCCCTCCCAGGAGGGGAGCCTCTGGCTCGTCACCTCGCTCACTACTCACCGCTTAAGGTTCCAGCATCAGCTCCTCATGTTTTCTGAAACATCTTCCGAGACTTATCAGTCGGGCGCCGATCCGGCAATCGAGACATCTTCTCTTTTTGCAGTATTCATTTCTGAGCTGGATGAGTGCCTGGGAATAAAATGCAGATTCAGCCTCAATACCAATAAGTTTCCATTCCTCAATAATTGAATTCTCTTCTGACGGGATCTCATCAAGAAATGACAGAGCTTTTTCGCTGACTTCTATCTGGTCCCTTGTTTTACCATAAACAAATATTGCAGGGATAACTGCATTTATGAGAAGAAGATCTGATGCCTGCGATCCGGTATGCTTGGGAGAAAAGCGGCTTTTTTTCCCGAAAATGAAATGATCGCTCCAGTAATCCGATGCCCCGACTTCAAAAACTCCCTCCAGCTGCTTTATATTACTGCATTCAAGCGCCCTTGAGAATAATCCGCCGGTACCGGAAAGCATTGCAGCAAGCTGTGAGATCCTTACGGTGGGGAAATTGGCAGGTCTGAGCCTGGCAAATTTCCAGATAAACCCGTGTAGCGGCTGAAGTGAATATTTTGCAGAGAGGATCTTATATTCACGAATGAGTGAAACATAGTAATCATCATTTATTGCATCCCTGAACAGTCCTTCATCAAGCAGGCCTGCCGTGCCGAACAGAAGCGCCTCAATCTGGAAACGGTTGTCAGCATGTTTTCTGATTATCCTGAATGGGAGTGATGCTGCAAGCATTTCGAAAGGTTCAGTATTTACCCTGAACCCGAAATATCGTACCAGCAACCTGTAAAATGTTTCTTCCCAGTCTTTCCCGGTGTCGGAATAAATCCTCATGATCTGCTCCATTTTATCCTGAAGCCTTTCAATCAGAACCGAACCAAGCCAGTGACGGATAAACAGAGGATCGATTTCCCTGATCTGGTCCTGACATGCAATTATGCAGGGATTATTTACAAGTTCCAGGTATTTGTCATAAAGATCCGGATTGAAGGATATAGTTGTTGTAAGAACTTCAATTCCTTTTGAATTGAAAACCCTCTTATCATTAATTGCAACAACATGAAGTATTACATTGTCAAAGGCAGGATCGTGATTATGACCATGATTGTCAAAATGAGATGAACTCGTATGTATTTCAACATTTCCTGCCCAGTTTGTATCGCCGATACAGATCCTTGCATTGAAGAAATCAGGACCGGAATCCCGGTTATATTCTCCGGGATTAATAACACGGATTTTTTTATTCTCATTATCAAGAAGTGATTCAGGATCATAAAGAGAATATTTCCACAGATAATGAAGGAATTCTTCTTTCATGGCAGCACGGGTTTAAAATTTGCAGCGAAAGAATAAAATTATGCAAAAAGGATTGATGAATCAAGAGGGGAAAGCGGAATAATTTCTGTGTAGCTCAGATAATTTTATGTTCTTTTAAATACTGTGACATTTCAAGCCGGATCTCGGCTGCTTTTTCCCCTGCAACCTTATCGAAATTTTCAGAATTATCGGCAAATATGATTCCTCTTGATGAATTGACAAGCAGTCCGCATTTATTTGTCATTCCGTATCCGGCAACTTCTGCCAGGCTTCCTCCCTGTGCTCCGATACCCGGGACCAGAAGAAAATGATCCGGGACTATTTTTCGGATATCTCTCAGCATTTCAGCCCGTGTTGCACCGATAACATACATCAGGTTATCGGTATTTCCCCATTTTTGTGATAATGTCAGAACTTTTTCGAACAACCTTATCCCGTCTTCACTGTGGTATTGAAAATCATCAGCTCCCCTGTTTGAAGTAAGTGCCAGCAGGATCACCCATTTCTGACTGTATGAAAGGAAGGGTTTTACAGAATCTTCACCCATGTAAGGTGCAACAGTTACTGCATCACAATCCATATTTTCAAAAAATGCCTTTGCATACATTTTTGAGGTGTTGCCAATATCTCCCCTTTTTGCATCGGCTATTATAAATATATCCGGATAATTTTTCCTTATATATTTTATTGTCTCCTGAAGTGTGATCCATCCATTTCCCCCAGAATACTCATAGAATGCAACATTTGGTTTGAAAGCTACGGCATAGCTGTGAGTGGCGTCAATTATCCTTCTGTTAAATTCAAGGACCGGATTTTCGTAATTCAGCAGGGAGGGTGGTAATTTTTCAATTTCCGTATCCAGTCCCACGCACAGGAAGGATTTTTTCTTCACAATGTTGTTAAAGAGCTGTAAGTGGGTCATGAGTAAAAAGATTAAATATTACTTTCCTTAAGACGCTCTGCGTTTTCGGCCATCTGGAGTTCCTCGATTATAGGCTCAATATTTCCATCCAGGATGCCAGGAAGATTATACGATGTAAGATTTATCCTGTGGTCTGTCATTCTCCCTTGCGGGTAGTTATATGTACGTATTTTTGCTGAACGGTCGCCTGTAGACACCATTGTTTTTCTGCGACGTGAAATATCATCAAGATATTTCTGGTATTCAAGGTTATAGAGCCGTGTCCTTAACTCTTTCAATGCCTTGTCATAATTCTTGATCTGTGATTTTTCATCCTGACAGGTCACAACGATCCCGGTAGGAACGTGTGTAAGTCTTATAGCTGAATATGTTGTGTTTACAGATTGTCCTCCCGGACCTGATGAGCAGTAAGTATCTTTTCTGATATCTTCATTTCTGATCTCAACATCAAATTCACTGGCTTCAGGCAGTACCACTACAGATGCGGCAGATGTATGTATCCTGCCCTGTGTTTCGGTCTGAGGCACTCTCTGGACCCTGTGGACGCCTGATTCATATTTCATTATGCCATAGACTCCTTCGCCTGAAACGCTGAGAACTATTTCCTTGTATCCTCCTGCAGTGCCCTCCGAAAAGCGGTTAATCTCTGCTTTCCAGCCTTTCAGCTCAAAGAACTTTGTATACATCCTGAGCAGGTCGCCGGCAAAAATGCTTGCTTCATCACCTCCCGTACCTGCACGGATCTCAATAACGGCATTCTTCTCATCCTCGGGATCACCGGGTATAAGAAGCAGCTTTATCTCTTCCTCCATTTCCGGGATCTGCTCATTCAGCTTGTCCAGCTCGGCTTTGGCCATTTCCCGCATCTCTTCATCCTTCTCGGTTGCAAGCAGTTCTTTTGAACTTGCAATATTTGACAGGGCAAGCTTATATTTTTCGTATGATTCTATTATTGGCTGAAGTTCTTTGTATTCCTTGTTCAGAGCCACATACCTCTTCATATCCGAGAGAATTTCCTGCCGGTTTAGTTGTTCTCCTACCTCTACAAAGCGCTGTTTTACTCCTTCGAGCTTCTCAAGAATCAGATTGTTCGACATAATTTCAAAAATTGTCTGCAAAGATAGTAAAAAGGAAAAAAATCATTCTTTCCACGCAACTTTTTATACTTGTTTCTCGTCTTTATAATAAAGAAACAGTATTGTCTGATACAATAAGTTTCAAAATAGCGAAGTTTTCAGAAGAATTTTTAAAAAATAATTTCAATTGTTTGACAATTTACATAAAAAAGCCTTATTTTTGCGTTCCAAAATTGGCGACTTGATTTATTTGTGGACAAACAATATTTTAATAAAAGACATGTATTTAACATCAGAAAAAAAGCAGGAGTTGTTCAAGTCATTCGGAACGTCAGAAATTGATACCGGTACAGCTGAGGGACAGATAGCGCTCTTCTCGTACAGGATCAGTCATCTTACTGAGCATCTGAAAAAGAATAAGAAAGATTTTAGTACCCAGCAGGCACTTATCAAACTCGTAGGTAAGAGAAGGAGACTTCTTGACTATCTGAGGGTAAAAGATATAACACGATACCGCGAAATCGTTAAAGCACTGAAATTACGCAAATAGGGAAAAAGGCAATTCTGAATTGCCTTTTTTCATACTATTTTTACCTGTAATTTCATCAATCACAAAATTTCATACAATAATGTTTAATATTAAAGAGAAAACTATTGATCTCGGTGACGGGAGACAAATAGTATTGCAGACAGGTAAGCTCGCCAGACAGGCTGACGGGGCTGTACTGTTAAAAATGGGAAAAACAATGCTGCTTGCAACTGTTGTTGCAGCGAAAGAACCTAAGGAAGATGCTGATTTTATGCCTCTTTCTGTTGAATATAAAGAAAAATATGCTTCATCCGGTCGTTTCCCCGGCGGATTCCTTAAAAGGGAAGCAAGACCATCAGATTATGAAGTTCTTATTTCTCGACTTGTAGACAGAGCCTTACGTCCACTCTTTCCTGATGATTTTCATGCAGAGACATTTGTGACAATAAATCTGATCTCAGCCGATACGGATATTATTCCCGACGCCCTTGCTGGTCTTGCAGCATCAGCCGCCCTTGCAGTTTCAGATGTTCCTTTCAATGGTCCTATCTCAGAGGTAAGAGTTGCAAGGATTAATAATAAATATGTTGTAAATCCCACAGCCACTCAGATGGAAGAAGCTGATCTGGACTTGTTGGTAGGCGCAACCTATGATAACATCCTGATGGTTGAAGGTGAGATGAAAGAGGTACAGGAATCTGAAATGCTCGAAGCTATTAAAATAGCGCATGAGGCCATTAAGATCCATTGCAAGGCACAGATGGAGTTTGCCGAAGAAGTCGGGAAAACAGTAAAACGTGAGTATGCTCCTGAAGATAATGATGAGGACCTTAAGAAGAAGGTATGGAGTGAAACATACGATAAATGTTATCAGGCTGCAAAAGCATCAACAAACAGCAAACAGGCCAGAACTGAAGCATTCGATGCTATAATTACGGAATTCCTTGCACAGTACACCGAAGAGGATGAAGTAAATGAATCTCTTGTAAAGAAATACTATCACGATGTTCTTAAGGAAGCTGCAAGAAGGCTTGTTCTCGATGAGCAGATCCGCCTCGACGGAAGAAAACCTGATGAAATACGTCAGATAGTATGTGAAATTGATCCGCTTCCCGCAACACATGGTTCGTCACTATTCACAAGAGGCGAGACTCAGTCACTGACTACTGTAACCCTCGGTACCAAGCTTGATGAGAAAATAATCGACGAGGTATTAAACCAGGGCAGTGAGAAATTCACACTTCATTATAATTTCCCTCCTTTTTCGACAGGAGAAGCCAGACCTGCCCGCGGTGTCAGCCGCAGGGAAATAGGTCATGGTAACCTTGCCCACAGAGCTCTTAAAAACATGATGCCATCTGATGACGAAAATCCGTATGCAATAAGAGTAGTCTCAGACATTCTTGAATCAAACGGCTCCTCTTCAATGGCTACAGTATGTGCAGGATCACTGGCTTTGATGGATGCCGGTATAAAACTTCGGAAACCTGTTTCCGGAATTGCTATGGGTCTCATAACCGACACAAAAACAAATAAATACGCTATTCTGTCAGATATATTGGGCGATGAAGACCACCTGGGCGATATGGATTTTAAAGTTACCGGGACAAAAGACGGGATCACGGCAACACAGATGGATATCAAGGTTGAGGGTCTTTCCTTTGAGATCATGGAAAAAGCCCTTGAACAGGCTAAAGCCGGAAGAATGCATATCCTGGGGATTATGAATAAAACAATTTCTGAACCACGTCCGGAGCTTAAACCACATGCCCCGAGAATTGAAATGCTTTCAATACCAAAAGAGATGATAGGCGCTCTTATCGGTCCGGGCGGAAAGGTGATCCAGGAGATCCAGAGAGTAACCGGAGCTACAATAATAGTTGAGGAGATTGATGGAAGAGGAGATGTAAATGTATTCGGAGAAAATAAAGAAGTTATTACAGCGGCTGTCGACTGGATAAAGAAAATCGTTGCAATTCCTGAGGTGGGACAGGTTTATAAGGGAAAAGTAAAAACAATTGTCCAGTTTGGCGCTTTTGTCGAAATACTTCCCAATAAGGACGGATTGCTTCATATTTCAGAGATAGACTGGAAGAAAGTACAAAAAGTAGAGGATGTACTGAAAGAAGGTGATGAGATTGAAGTAAAGCTGATCGAGGTTGATCAGAAGAGCGGAAAACTTAAACTTTCACGGAAAGTCCTTCTTCCAAGACCTCCCAGGCAGGAAAGTGATGAGCACCGGAAACATGAAGGTGGACAACAATAAACTGTATAATCAGAATTATTCTTTCAGGGGCGTTGCGTGCAGCGCCCTTACTTTTTTTGCTAATTTGCAGTGCAGTTTCTATATTTGATTTCCTGGCAGTGATTTGAAACAAGGGATGAAAAATAAATTTAACTACGTTGTGATTGAAGGCAATATAGGGGCAGGTAAGACAACTCTTGCCACCAGAATTGCCGGCCAGTTCAATGCCCGGCTCATCCTTGAACATTTTGCCGATAATCCCTTTCTTCCTAAATTCTATGATGATCCCGAAAAGTATTCCTTCCCGCTCGAACTGTCATTCCTGGCAAGCCGTTACAGGCAGCTCAGAGAAGAACTTGAGCCACAGGATCTTTTCAGCTCATTTACCGTTGCAGACTATTATTTCGCAAAATCACTGATCTTTGCCGCTTCAACACTTAAGGGCGATGAATACAGTCTGTACAGACAGATTTTTTATATAATATACAGCTCTCTGCCACGGCCCGATATATATGTTTACCTTCATCTTAACCCTGACAGGCTTCTGAGGAATATCGAAAAACGGGGAAGACAATATGAAAAAGGGATAACTGAAGAATATCTTCGTACTATCCAGGAAAGCTATTTTTCATTTTTCAGACAAAATCCGGAAAATAAATATCTTGTAATAGATATAAGCAAAATTGATTTTGTACTGAACGATGATGATTACAGGAAGGTCATCAATGCGATTTTTGAAAATGATTACCAACCCGGAATTAGTACACTTATTTTGTAATTTTTATAAATAATTTCCTGTTCCCTGAACTTTTTTTTAAATTTGCAGTTTATTTTGTATATTGTTGAATTATTTACTACACGACTATTAATAAACAAATAACTAGTTTTATCATGAAAAAAATCAGCAGCTATTTTATTCTCATCGTGGCCGCAGCCTTAATGACCGGCTGTAGTGGTCTGAATAAGATGAAGAAAAACCAGGACACAATCAAATATGAAGTTACTCCGAAGGTTCTTGAAGCCCATGGAGGCCTGGTTAATGTTACTATCAAAGGTGAATTTCCTGAAAAGTATTTCGACAAAAAGACTACAGTTACAGCAACTCCTGTACTGACTTATGCAGGTGGGGAAACAGCTTTTGATAAAGTTCAGGTTCTACAGGGTGAGAAAGTTATGGCAAATAACCAGGTTATAACATCTACAGGTGGCAATTTCACTTACAATGCCGTTATTCCTTTTAAAGACGCAATGAAAGTATCAGAGCTGATGCTGAGAGTTAATGCCGTGAGAGGTGCAAAGAGTCTTGACTTTGAACCGGTAAAACTTGCAGATGGTGTTATCGCAACTTCAAACCTTGTCCAGAAACATGGCAGAGCTGTTATAATGAAAGATAATTTCCAGAGAATTATTCCCGAAACCCAGGTAGCTGATATTAACTATGTAATCAACAGGGCAGATATCCGCAGTGCAGAACTTAAAGCTGCCGACATTGCCGCTTTGAAAGAATATATCCAGGCTGTTAATACTGATCCTGACCGCCAGTTCAAAACTGCAGTTGTAAGCTCTTATGCATCACCCGATGGTCCTCTTACATTGAATGAAAGATTGTCAGGAAACAGAGGTACTGCAGCCGATAAATTCATCAAGAAGGAATTCTCAAAAATTGAAGCCGCAAAAACTGCTGACTTTTTTGATAATTTAACCACTCCGGAAGACTGGGAAGGCTTTAAAGAAGAAGTTGAAAAATCATCAATTCAGGACAAAGATCTTATACTCAGGGTTCTTTCAATGTATGCCGATCCTGCTGTCCGCGAAAAGGAAATCAAAAACATGTCTTCAGCTTATGAAGCACTCAAAGATGAGATCCTTCCCAAACTGAGAAGATCAAAAATGATCATCAATGTTGATAAGATCGGACGCACTGACGAACAGATACTTGCACAGGCAAAATCAGATCCTAAGGTTCTTAGCCTTGAAGAAATGCTTTATGCATCCACACTTACAAAAGACGCCAACGAACAGCTGAAATTCTACCAGGCTGCTGCAGAAGCATATCCGAAATGTATCAGGGCTCATAATAATATTGGTTATACCCTTATGGCACTTGGAAGAACCGACGACGCTGTAAAAGCTTTCGAAGCAGCAAAAGCTATCAATAATAATGATATGGTTAAGAACAACCTCGGTTTCGCTGCTCTCGTCAAAGGTGAACTTGTTAAAGCTGAAGAATTGTTCAATTCAATGACAGCCCAGACACCGGAATCAAAATGGGGACTTGGTGTTATTGCAATTACAAAAGGCGAATATGACAGAGCAGTTAACCTGTTCGGAACTGAGCCTTGCTTCAACCTTGCACTGGCCCAGCTTCTTAAGGGCGATGTTAACAGGGCGAAAGCAACTCTCGACAGCATGAAGGAAACCTGCAAGGGAAGAGCTCCTTATCTTAAAGCAGTTATCGGCGCCCGTACTGATGACAAAAATGCAGTGATCAGCGGACTTAAGGAAGCCGCCGGAATTGATCCTGCATGGAAAACAGCTGCAAAATCAGATATGGAATTTGCAAAATTCTTTGCTGACGATGCATTCAAATCAGTGGTACAGTAAATTATAATAATATTATTAACAAAGGGGCATTGTAATCAATGCCCCTTTTTTTATTTCATTTTTTTGCAGGGCAATGCATACAATGCCCCTACGGTATTATCTGGTAAATTCCCATAAAACTATCCCTGCACTGACCGCTATGTTCAGCGAATGCTTTGTGCCGAACTGGGGTATCTCAACCACATGATCACATATATTGATGATTTCCTGATCAACACCATTTACTTCATGGCCGAAAACCAGGGCATATTTTATGTCTTTTTCAGGAAGAAAATCATTCAGCCTAATCGCACCCTCTGTCTGCTCAATGCCGATGATCCTGTAACCTTCAGATTTTAATTCCATTATAGCCTCGGCAGTTTTTTTGTAGTATTTCCACGCTACAGATTCTGTTGCTCCCAGAGCAGTTTTCCGGATCTCAGGATGAGGTGGAACTCCTGTTATGCCACACAGACAGATTCTTTCTGCTAAAAAAGCATCTGCACTCCGGAATACTGATCCGACATTGCTCATACTCCTTACATTGTCAAGGACAATTACAAAAGGTGATTTTTCAGAATTCCTGAACTGATCCACACTCTTCCTCCCCAATTCCCTGTTGAGCAGCTTACGCATCTTTTTTACACGAAAATAGAGAAAATATGCTTTTATTGTTGTATTTTGTGTAAGAGGAATTCTGATTATATCGTTATGAATATTCATGAGTATCAGGGAAAATCACTGCTCCGGGCATTTGATGTAGATATTCAGGAAGGTTTTGTCGCAGAAACCCCTGAACAGGCATTATTGGTTGCAAACCAGCTTCACGGGAAATTCGGATCTGAATACTTTGTGATAAAAGCCCAGATCCACGCCGGCGGCAGAGGAAAAGGAGGTGGCGTGAAACTTGCAAGATCGGTTGAGGAAGCCGGGAGGATCACATCAGAATTGCTTGGGAAAGTCCTTGTTACTCCTCAGACCGGGCCCGCCGGCAGAATGGTCCGGAAAGTGCTGGTTGCACAGGATGTTTACTATAAGGGAGAATCAGATATAAGGGAGTTTTATATAAGCATCCTTCTCGACAGGAACCTTAGCCGCCATATTATTATGTATTCACCTGACGGAGGAATGTCAATTGAAGAGGTTGCGGAAAAAAGTCCCGAAAGAATATTTACAGAGGAGATCCATCCGGGTGCCGGCCTGCAGGCATTTCAGTGCAGGAAGATTGCTTTTAACCTGGGACTGACAGGAACTGCATATAAAAACATGCTGAAATTTCTGACAGGAATTTATGAGACATATAAAGGATGCGATGCCCAGCTTCTTGAGATCAATCCTGTTCTGAAAACGAGTGACGACAGGATCCTGGCTGTTGACTGTAAGGTTACACTTGATGATAATGCTTTGTTCAGACATCCCGGGCTGCCTGAGATGCGCGACCTTAACGAGGAGGATCCTGTTGAGACCGAGGCAGGGAAACATAACCTTAATTTCATAAAGCTCGACGGCAATGTAGGGTGTATGGTGAATGGAGCAGGTCTGGCGATGGCTACAATGGATATTATCAAATTGTCGGGAGGCTCACCTGCAAATTTCCTTGATGTCGGTGGTGGTGCAAGCGCTGAAACAGTTGAAGCAGGATTCAGGATCATCCTTAAAGATCCTGCTGTAAAAGCTATTCTTATAAATATCTTCGGGGGAATAGTCCGTTGCGACAGAGTTGCAAACGGAGTCGTTGAAGCTTACAGATCAGTCGGAGAGATCAGAGTACCGGTTATAATCAGGCTTCAGGGAACCAATGCCGAAGAGGGAAGGAAAATAATTGACGAATCAGGTCTGGCAGTTTATTCGGCAGTCTCTTTCAGCGAAGCAGCCGGGAAAGTCAGTCTGGTTATTAAAGGAGAATAATTTCATTTCCTGTGTGATCCGTCACAGAAAGGCTTATCGGATGACTTACCGCACCTGCAGAGCCAGACCTCTCCGGGAGCAGATTCATTGTCTCTCTGCAGATCCTTCAAAATAAAATTGCCGGCAACTCTCAACGGGCCTCCTTCTGTTACCTCTACAGTAACCTTTGGTTCATTCTTTACTGTCTTTTCCATTTTCTGTATTTTATCCCTGAAATCCTATTTTCCTGTGATGCCCGTCACAAAATGGCATCTGATTACTCTTTCCACACCTGCAGATCGAAATTATACTCTCAGAGATATCTTTCCTGTTTCCTCCATTTATAAGTTCAAAACTGCCTTTGATCACTATCGGCCCGTCTTTCATGATTTTGACTGTAACAGGCTGCTCAGGTATCTCTTCTGCTGCTGATCCCATCAGCTCCGGCCTCCGGAATATTATGTGATTGGTCTGCCCGGGATCTATATTTTTGTTTTTCTCATCATCATTCCATTTCCAGGTAAGTGCTTCCGTAGGACACATATTAACCGTTCTTATTATTTGATCAGTTGTGGCGCCTTTCATATCAACCCATGGCCTGCGTCCGGGATCAAATACTTCAATAAGTTCCCGGTAACAGTATGTCGCATGGATACATGCATCAGGCTTCCAGTATACGGTGATCTCCCCGTTAGTATATCTCCTTCCGCCCGAAAATGTTTTGCCAGTTTCCATAAAAGTTGTTAATAAGTTAACTCATTAAATGTTTGCAATTTAATATTTTTTTGTAATAAATATTTGGATAATCAATCCTTTGATTGCTTATATTTGCCTCTCAGTCTGATAGGTGAAAGTTTTTATTGAATGACATTTTTTGCGGAAATAATTTATGGCATTGGTAGCCGGAGCAGCACGCTTTCTGCAGTTGCCGGACTGCTTATATTTGTTTGTGCTATAGTAGTTTACCTTCTGTTCAGACTTAGGAGAACCAGAAGTGATCTGGAAGGAAAATGTAAGCTGGCTGAGGCTCAAAACCAGGAACTTCTTGAAAAACTCTCCGGGCTTGAAATGCAGTCACAACTATTTAAAAAGGAGCAGATAAAAGCTGCGAACTACTACAGGATACTGATTGAGTCAGCTGATGACGGCATATCTTTCTATGATAAAGACGGGAATCTTAAATTTTCAAATTCTGCCTTCTATTCGTTGATAGGACTTACAAGAGATTCATATAACATTGAAACAGCGGCAGAATTAATACACCCCGACGATAAAGATTATCATACCAGGAGGCAGGCTGAACTAAATGAAAAAGGAACTTATGAGGGAGAACTGAGGTTATTACACAGTAATGGTAATTTTGTTTTCCTTTCAACCCGATCGGTAATTGTGAAGGATGAATCCGGAGAGATACTGGGATCTCTTACAATTTCAAGGGATATAACAAAACTTAAAAAGGAACATGAAGAGCTTATAAAGGCCAATATGGTGGCTGAAACAAGTAATAAACTCAAAACAACATTCCTTGCAAACATTTCACACGAAGTCAGAACACCCTTAAACAGCGTGGTGGGATTCTCCAATCTGCTTCTTGCTGACGATATAACAAAGGAGGTCAGGGAACAGTATTTCGAGCATATCACATATAACAGCGAGAAGCTTCTGCAAATAATCGGCGATATTATCGACCTTTCCAGGCTTGAGAGTTCACAGATTGAAATTAGTAGTGAGGAAGTGTCAGTTAACCAGGTTGTCAAGGAGGTTATCGATGAGGCCAGGCAGGTAGTAAGGAGAAATGAAAAGACGATTTCTATAAGCGTTATCACACCTCTGGATAATAACAGTGACAGAATCCTGTCTGACAGGGTTTGGCTTAAACGGGTCCTGAACCACCTGATGGACAATGCAATAAAATTTACTCTCGACGGCTCGGTGGAGTTATCCTATTATCTTCAGAACGGAGATCTGGTCTTTAAGATAAGAGATACAGGCATAGGGATAAACAAAGAAAATCTCGGACGGATCTTTGAGGAATTCCAGCAGGAGATTGATGGCCATCATCGTCCTTTTGAAGGTCTTGGAATCGGACTTACCCTTGTAAAAGAGGTTATCGGAAAGATGGGAGGTAAAATACTTGTTCAGTCTGAGAAAGGTATAGGATCAGTTTTTACATTTTCAATTCCTTACCGGCAGACAGAAACTGCGAAATTGAAAACAGAAAATCTTCAGAAAGATCAGCCGGAGAAAAATCTGGACTGGAGTGCTTATAAATGCCTTATTGTTGACGATAATGTTGATGTTCTTACCTATCTTAAACGGATACTCCTCGACACAGGGATAAATGTTATTTCGGCCAGTTCAGGGGCTGAAGCTATCGGGATCATCTCAAAAACATCTGATCTTGACCTCATTCTCCTCGATTTACAGATGCCTGAAATAAATGGTCTTGAAGTAACAAGGCAGATAAGAATGATAAACAGCAAGATCCCGGTCATCGCCCAGACAGCCTATATCTTCGAAGATGATAAAGCCGGAATACTTCAGGCCGGTTGTGATGCCTGTCTTATCAAACCTATTCTTAAAGACAACCTTATCACGGTGATGTCTTCTTTCATAAAGTCTGATTGATCCCGGAGTCAAATCTCTCCTTTTTTCTTATTACTTTGTAAGCAACTTTTCCCTGATGGAGCAAAGCTATGCCGATATTATACTTCCTCTTGCAATCAGAGGCAGGCTTACGTACAGCATCCCCGTTAATTTGCTGCCGCTTGCCCGTCCTGGTGTCAGGGTGACAGTTCAGCTCGGGAACAGAAAGCTCTATTCAGGTATCCTTGCAAGGATTCATTCCAATCCTCCGGAGCTGAGCAAAATACGTCCTCTTGTTGATATTCCCGACCCCATTCCTGTGGTGAATGATAAGCAGCTTAAATTATGGGGTTGGATATCAGAGTATTACATGTGTACGGAAGGTGAAGTGATGAAAGCTGCAGTTCCGGGAATACTCTTTCCCGAAGGAAATACATCTGCTCCGGTTGCTGAAAAATATAAACCCCGGGAAGAGTCTTTTATCCGGCTGGCAAAAAAATTTACGGATGAAGAACTGAATATTATCCTTGACAAGCTTAAAAAAGCTCCCGCACAATCGTCTTTATTGTCATCATACCTTCATCTTTCTGCTTTCGGATCGGGATCTGAATGCAGACTTGTAAGGAAATCATTACTTGTGAAGGATGCAGGATCATCAACGGCAAACCTCGGGGGGCTTATCAGGAAGGGAATTCTTGAATGTATCTCTGTTGAAGTCGGACGCCTGGAAGTTAAGGATAACATGACAGAGCCGCCTAATAATCTGAGCAGCAGCCAGTCGGTGGTACTTGAGGCGGTACGTAACAGCTTCATTGAGAAGGATATCGTTTTGCTTCATGGAATAACATCAAGCGGCAAAACAGAGATATATATCCACTTAATTGAGGAGCAGTTGAAATCAGGAAAGCAGGTGCTTTACCTGCTTCCGGAAATTGCACTTACAACCCAGATAATTCTGAGACTGAAGAAACATTTCGGTCCGGTTACCGGTGTTTACCACTCAAGGTTTTCTGATCAGGAAAAGGTTGAGATATGGAAAAAGGTGGCTGAAACTAACCCTGCCTCAGGATACAGGCTGATCCTTGGAGTACGGTCATCTGTTTTTCTTCCTTTCAGCGATCTCGGACTTGTTATTATTGATGAAGAGCATGATGGTTCCTATAAACAGCACGACCCTGCACCACGATACCATGCAAGAGATTCAGCTATCATGCTTGCCGGATTTCACGGGGCAAAAACAATTATGGGATCGGCTTCACCGTCAGTTGAAAGCTATTATAATGCACTCAGCGGCAAATACGGACTGGCAGAATTAAAGGAAAGATTCGGGGCGGTAAAGCTTCCTGTAATAATCCTGGCAAATACCCGGGAAGCTTACAGGAAGAAACTGATGGTCTCACATTTCACCCCTGAATTACTGAATGCTATGGATGAAGCATTGGAAAAAGAGGAACAGGTTATTCTTTTCCGGAACAGGAGAGGCTTTTCACCATATATCGAATGTCCGGAATGCGGATGGATACTTGTATGTCATCAGTGTGCGGTGAATATGACATATCATAAAGCTGCAAGGAGTATGGTTTGCCATTATTGTGGCAACAATACTGCAGTCCCCGCTAAATGCGGGAATTGTGGTTCTCCGGGATTGGCTGCCAGAGGATTTGGTACGGAAAAAGTTGAGGATGAAATAAAAATTATTTTTCCTTCAGCCCGTGTTGGCAGAATGGATCAGGATACTACACGAAACAAAAATTCATTTAAAAGTATAATAAGGGCTTTTGAAGAACGGAGGACTGATATCCTTATTGGTACCCAGATGATTTCCAAGGGACTCGACTTTGAGAACCTTACTGTTGTCGGAATACTTAATGCCGATAACCTTTTGAATTTTCCCGATTTCAGGGCACATGAAAGGAGCTTCCAGCTTATGGAGCAGGTAAGCGGCCGGGCAGGACGGAGACAGAAACAGGGGAAAGTCATAATTCAGACTTCTGATCCTCAAAATAAAATTATCCGGCTGGTACTGCGACATGATTATTTGGGAATGTATAAAATCCAGGCAGAGGAACGCGAGGCATTCAATTATCCTCCCTTCTGCAGGATGATAAGAATTAACATCAAACATAAAGATCGGGCAGTGCTGAACAGCTTTGCAGATAACCTGGGAGCTGATCTGAAAAAGTTCTTCGGTAACCGTGTACTTGGACCGGAATTCCCTGTTATTTCTCAGGTACAGCTGTACTATATCAAAACTATCCTTATTAAAATCGAAAAACAAAAACCTCTGGGCAGGGCAAAAGATATGATCCGCCAATCAATAGAAGGTATTGAAAAGATGAAAGGAGCCGGTGGATTAAAAATATCGGTTGATGTGGATCCGTATTAAAAAGCAATAAAAATGGCTAAATTTGAATACTACAAAACCATGAAATGAAAATCGAAGTATCAAATGGTGAAATTATTGATAAGCTTTCTATCTTACAGATAAAACTTGAACGGGTAAAAGATGAGCAAAAGCTTAAAAATATCAGGAAAGAATATAATGATCTCCGGAAGGAAGCTTTTTCTGTAATGCGACAGGATAATCCCCTTTATAAGGCTCTTTATGATGTAAACTGTGAGTTATGGGATATCGAGGATCATATACGCGACCTTGAACGCCGGAAAGATTTTGGAAGCGATTTTATCGAAACAGCACGTTCGGTCTATTTTAAGAACGACAGACGGGCTGAATTAAAAAAGGAAATCAATATAATTACATCATCCGGCCTTACAGAAGAAAAATCTTACGAGAAATATTGAAATGCATCTTCTTGTGATCAGGACATCAGCTATGGGAGACGTTTCCCTCACGGTACCGGTTATCGGTTCACTGAAAGTGCAATATCCCGAAGTAAAAGTCACCCTGCTTACAGGATCTGCATTTAAACCCTTCTTTAATTCTATCCCGGGACTTCAGATATTTGATGCAGAGTTCAGGGGTCGTCATAAGGGATTTACGGGATTATTGAGACTTTACAGCGAACTTGGCAAGATTGAAGATATTGATTTCGTTATTGATCTCCACGATGTTTTAAGGTCTAAGATCCTCAGATGGCTTTTCCGCTTTTCAGGGCGTCATACAGCAGTAATTGACAAGGAGAGGGCTGAAAAAAGAGATCTTATTAGAGGGAGAAAGAAGGCAAGGCTTAAGCATTCAGTAATCCGTTATCTGGATGTTTTTTCGAAGGCAGGGTTACAGATACGACCTGAGAACTGGAAGAGTATCGTACCTTCATGTACTGCTTATGGGAAAATAGCCGGATTGCTGACTGAAACGGGAGCAATGAATATCGGTATTGCACCTTATGCAAAACATCCTCTGAAAGTCTGGCCGGAAAAAAACATCATCAGGCTTGCTGAAATGATATCAGAAAAGGTTGAAGCGAATTTCTGGCTGTTCGGAGGTAAAGAAGAATATGAAAAGCTTTCAGCGCTTCAGTCTTCAATCCCCGGTTCATTTCTTGTTGCCGGAAAGCTTTCTCTTGATGAGGAGCTTGCACTTATGAGCAGATTCGACCTTATGATAGCAATGGATTCTGCAAATATGCACCTTGCGGCACTTACCGGGATAAAAGTGATTTCAATCTGGGGAGCTACCGATCCCCTTGCCGGCTTTGGACCATGGAACCAGCCTGAAGAAAATTCGATCAGGATTCCCGTGGAGGAACTTACCTGCCGCCCATGTACAATTTATGGTAAAGGGAGTTGCAGACGAGGAGATTTTGCCTGTATGAACTGGCTGACTCCTGAAAAAGTATTCAATAAGCTGAAAGAACTGGAAATATTTTAAAACCTATTATCATGACTAAATTATTACCCTTCAGAAAGATCATATTATTGATAGTGGCTTTACCTGTATTCATTATGATCTTTTCATCCGGCTGTGCCGAAATCAGGAAAGAAAAGAGTTTTGATCCCGTTGAGTTTGTCAGCCCACTGATGGGTACCGACTCAGAGTTCAGGTTGTCGAATGGAAATACTTATCCTGCAATTGCCCTTCCCTGGGGAATGAATTTCTGGACACCGCAAACACGCCAGATGGGCAACGGATGGGGCTATACCTATGATGATTACAAGATAATGGGTATCAAGCAGACACACCAACCAAGCCCGTGGATAAACGATTACGCAGCCTTTTCACTGATGCCTGTTACAGGGAAACTGAAGATAAAGGAAACAGACAGGGCATCATGGTTCTCACATAAGGCAGAAACTGTCAAACCATATTTCTACAGTGTTTATCTTGCTGATTATGATGTTAAGGTGGATGTAACACCCACCGAAAGGGCTGCAATATTCCGCTTCACCTTTCCAAAAAATGATTCTTCATTTATCCTTCTTGATGCATTTAATGAAGGCTCAATGGTGAAGATAAATGCGGAAGAACGAAAGGTTACAGGTTACTGCCGTAATAATGCCGGTGGGGTACCTGAAAACTTTCATAATTACTTCGTTGCAGTATTCGATAAGGAATTCAGTTCGGTACACACCTGGAATGGCGATGCAGTTAATATTGGTAAAACTGAGGCTGAAGGACAACACACAGGAGCTGTACTTGGATTTAAAACAACAGAAGGTGAAGTGGTTCATGTAAAAGTGGCTTCTTCTTTTATAAGCCCTGAGCAGGCTGAGCTTAACCTTAAGCGTGAAACGGAAGGGAAAGATTTCGAGACAGTTATGAGAGCAGGGAAAAAAATATGGAACGACCAGCTGAAAAGAATAAAAGTTGAAGGAGGAACACTTGATCAGCAAAGGACATTCTATTCCTGCCTTTACAGGATGATCCTCTTCCCAAGAAGCTTTTATGAGATTGATGAGAGAAATGATATTGTTCATTACAGTCCTTATAACGGGAAAGTGCTTCCGGGATACATGTTTACCGATAATGGCTTCTGGGACACATTCAGGTCTCTTTTCCCTTTCACAACTCTGATGTATCCCGAGGTGAACAGCAGGATCATGGAAGGATTGGTCAATACATACAAGGAGAGTGGATGGCTGCCGGAATGGGCAAGCCCCGGTCACCGCGACTGTATGATAGGGTCCAATTCGGCTTCCCTGATCACAGATTCATATCTCAAAGGCATCAGGGGATATGATATTGAAGTACTTTATGAAGCAATACTGAAGAATACCCGGGGTGTGGGACCTGTCTCTTCTGTAGGCAGACTGGGAGCCGAATATTATAATGAGCTTGGTTATGTCCCATATAACGTTGATATCCGCGAAAATACGGCAAGAACACTTGAATATGCCTATGCGGATTTCTGTATATGGAAGCTTGCAAAGGAGCTTGGACGACCTCAGGAAGAAATCGATCTTTTTGCGAAGAGGGCTATGAATTACAAAAGTGTTTTTGATCCGGGAAGAAAACTTATGAGAGGCCGTAATGAAGATGGATCTTTCCAGTCACCTTTCAGCCCTTATAAATGGGGAGATGCCTTTACGGAAGGAAACAGCTGGCACTATACATGGAGCGTTTTTCAGGATATCGCCGGACTGGCTGAGCTTATGGGTGGAAGGGAACAATTTGTAGCAAAACTCGATTCAATTTTTGAAGTTCCCCCGGTATTCGACTATTCTTATTATGGAATAGTTATCCATGAGATCCGTGAAATGCAGATCATGAACATGGGTAACTATGCACATGGCAATCAGCCCATTCAGCACATGATCTATCTGTATAATTATGCAGGTGAGCCCTGGAAGACACAGCTGCGAGTCAGAGAGGTTATGGACAAGCTTTATAATTATACACCTGACGGTTATTGCGGGGATGAGGATAACGGACAGACTTCTGCATGGTATGTTTTTTCTGCTCTTGGCTTCTATCCGGTAACCCCGGGGACAGATCAGTATGTTTTCGGATCACCATTATTTGACAGGGTAACCCTGACTTTTGAAGACGGGAAGAGGTTTGTAATCGATGCTCCCGGAAACAGCAGCAGGAACGTTTATGTTAACAGCATAAATCTTAACGGAAGGTCATTCGACCTTAACTATATTACCCATTATGAGCTTCAGAGGGGAGGAAAGCTGACGTTCAATATGTCTGGTGAACCCGATTATGAAAGAGGTACGGAAGAAAGTTCATTTCCGTATTCCATGAGTACTGAAAAGTGATAGTTTTTTCCGGACAATAAACTGTTCTAAAGCTTAAGTTTAATATTAATCCGCACAAGAAGTGCGGTAAGTCCTGCCATTGCCAGAGCCCATATTATTGAACCTCCGACAACTACCCAGGGGGAGGACGACTGCTTGTAAATAAGTATTGGAATATTTGTCATCCATATCAGATGATACAGGATGTCAGGTGCAAGATATGTTGTAAGTGAGTGCTCACCGGCAGGTTTTATAAATGTCGCCCATGCTTTTTTCCCTTTTACATCAACAATATAATAAATGAGTATGAACAGGAGAAAGCTTATTCCGTTACAGATCATTCCCCAGCTTGGAGTTGCTTTAATTTTTGAAATGATAAACCAGTGACGAAGTATAAAACCTGAAATTATAAAGATTATTCCCAAAGCTGCGAAAACGGGAATTGCTTTTTTGTGTTCAGCAAGAGGATATTTTTTTAATATGAGTCCGGCAATCAATCCTGTCAACACAATAAACGGGACACTGCCGCCAGTTAAAACGCCGATAAAAGGTTGGACAGGATTAAGGAAATTCAATAATTTCAGTCCGGAAAGGATATTAAGAATAAGAAACAAACCGGCTGCTATCGCTGTTTTCCATATCGAATCGCGGCATATTACATAAGTGATTGCCGAGACCAGGTAACCCCAGCCTATAAGACCCAGTATGCCCCACCATCCTGTTATCAGCGATCCGCTGTTTTCAGGTTCTCCCGACCTGAACCTGAAGACAAGAAAGATAAAGATTGCCAGTGCAACAAGTTTGTATCCGGCTACTGTATAGATCCTTTCTTTACTGTCGCGGTAATCATTCCAGAAAAGGAACACGGCAATGTACATAAGTAATGCCCACAGATCTTTGCTTATTCCTGTGAGTTCGGGATTCACACGGCCGGTATTAAGCATCAGGACACCAATGATTATGAGGCTCACCGAGCGTGTAAGTATATGCCTGCCCAGGTCTTCAATTTTCTCACCCCTCGAAAATCTTTTTGAGAAGGCAAAGGGAATAGCCATCCCGACAATAAAAAGGAATCCGGGAAACACCCAGTCGGCCAGCCCCATCCCGTCAAAGTTTGCTTCCATGTGCCCAAGCCAGCGCGGAGCGACATTCATGTTAAGGTCATTGACGAAAAGCATCAGCAGGAGGGTAAGTCCGCGCATTATATCTATTGAAAGGATCCTGTTCTGATTAGTCATGGAATGGATATTATAATTAAAGTTTTAGTTTGAAATTAATCTTTTCAAGAAGTATTGCCAGACCAACTCCCATAATAAGTGCCCATATAACAGAACCGGCAACTACTACAAGTTGCGGGAAACCGGAGTTTTTATAAAAAAGAAGAGGCAGACCTGACTGCCAGATAATATAATAGAACATATCCGGGACAAGATAGATTGTAAGAGAATTGGCTCCGGCAGGTCGTAACCAGCTTCCCCATCCGGTACGTTTTTTTACATCGGTGAGCCAGTAAAGAATTGCAAATAAGATCATGCTTAACCCGTTACAGATCAGCGCCCATGATGGCGTTGCCTGGATTTTGGATATGATGAACCACTGTCGAAGAATGAAACCCAGGATGATGCTCACAATCCCCAGTGATGCAATTGTAATAAATGTTTTTATGAAATATTCATTTGAAAACTTTTTGAGGATCAGGGTTGTAAGCATACCCGACATGACTATAAATGGTGCGTTACCGTTAATGAGTATTCCAAGTGCCGGCCGGAGAGGTTTAAGCAAATCAAGCAGATGCAGCTTTGATAATATATTCAGCGCCAGAAAGAAAAGAATTGCAGGGACAATTTTTTTCAGGTTATTTTCTGCCCACAGATAAACAAGTGCAGCAGCAAGATATCCCCATCCTATTGTTCCCAGAATGCCCCATGAATTAAATGAGAATCCTGAATTTTCTCCTGCCCTGAAAATAATTACCATCGGAATTATAAGTGCAGCCCCTGTCAAACGAAGTGTTGTAATCAGCCAGGCATTCTTTTCAGTCTTTTTGTAATTGTTCCATATAAGAAAAACACCTGAATACATTATAAGCGACCAGATGTTTTTGCTTATTCCTGTAAATTCACCATTAACATTCCTTGAATTTGACATCAGCACACCAATGATCAGGAGGCTTATTGTCCTGATCAGTATATGCCATAAGATCTTCATTGTGCTTTCGCCACGTTTTATACGGTTACCAATCGAATAAGGGACTGACATCCCGACCATGAACATAAATCCCGGGAACACCCAGTCGGCCAAACCCATACCGTCAAAACTTGCTTTTGTATGTCCCAGCCATGCCGGAACCCCCGGCATATAAAGGTCATTTACAAACAGCATCAGGACCAGTGTAAGTCCGCGCATTATATCGATCGACAGGATACGGTTCTGCTTTGTCATATAATCGTTGTTTAATGGAGTATAAAGATTGTAAAATTTTATTAATTACGGTATCCGGTATTCAGTAATCGGTATTCAGTAATCGGTATTCGGTAATCGGTAAGTCGACAGACAGTCAACCACCCCGGCCAGAACATTTAGATTTCTGCACTAAAGATGATTTTGTGGTCTGGCCACCCCTCCCGAGAGGGGAGTCTTTACCGCGGCCCCATCACCTCATCTCCCCCTCTCCCCATCTCCCCATCCGTCTCTTCGTCCTTTCGTCCCTTAGTCTCTTAGTCTCTTCGTCCCTTCGTCTCCCTCTCTCCCCCTCCGTCCCTTCGTCTCCTCTTCTCGCCCTCTCCTCATCCCCCCATCTCCCCCTCTTTCTTCCCCGGGCTTAAAATGCTTCGATAATTATAATAAGTCCCTGGGATAAATACATGATTGTCAGTTTAGTAACGAATCTGGCATGTAGTTTGTATTATTAATATCGAAGAGCAGATCTTCATAAAACATAACAAAATGAAAAACTTAATTCTCAAATCGATCCTCGCAGTCCTGATAGCTTCAGCGACCACAGTCAGGGCACAGGACTATCCGAGGGAATACCTGGGTCTCCCGGGTGACAACCTTAACCTTTACGCAGTAATGGATCTGTTCCGTAATTCGGAAACCCTTGAAGGTTTCGAAAGAAATCTCAACAATCCGGATTCAAGGATCAATAATCTCGACCTTAATGGCGATAAACTGGTTGACTACATAACAGTCTCCGATTATATCAACAGGAAAGTTCATACAATTGTATTACGTGCCGCACTTACCAGAAACGAATATCAGGATGTTGCAGTCTTTACCGTCCAGAAGCTGCGCAAACGGAAAGTGATGATCCAGCTTATCGGTGATGAAGCCCTTTATGGACAAAACTATATTATAGAACCCTTAATTGCAAAAAGACCGAAACAGAATTTCTACTCAACACCCGTATATGCCGATAATGTTACTGTAATAAATAACTACTACTGGGACGTTTACGAATGGCCTGTAATAGTGTACATCTATCGCCCTCATTACCACGGATGGCATTCTTCCTGGTACTGGGGTTACTACCCTGAGTGGTGGTCTCCGTGGAGTCCATATTACTGGGACTTCTACTACGGATATCACTCCTGCTGGCATTCTCACTACTACAACTGGTACCATCACTGGGATCACCCAAGGTATCACGGCTATTATGATCATTACTACAACGGCATCCGTCAGCAGTCGACCCAGGTGCACCAGTGGGTTGCCGAGGGCAGATACAGGGAAACTTACGGTCGTCCGGAGCAAAGAAGAGAAGGTGCAGCCCTCTATAACAGGACCCGCGCTGAAAGAGGCGACCCCAGCCGCAGGCCGGCAGTCACAACCGATGCAAGACGTTCTGCTGAACAGAATGCGCCACAGAATACTGAAGTCCGGAGAAGACCTGTAGCAACAACCCCGGAAGTAAGGGAAACCGACAGGAGGGCCGCAGAGACCAGAGCTGCTGAAGAAAGGTCGGTACAAGCCAGGGAAACCGAAAGAAGAGAATCCGAGAGGAGAGAAGCCGCTGAAAGAGTTGCCAGGGAGCAGGAAACCCGGACAAGGGAAGCTGAAAGGATGGAATCCGAAAGGAGAGAAGCAACTGAAAGAGCAGCCGAGGAAAGGGAAAACCAGGCCAGGGAAGCTCAAAGGAGGGAATCCGAAAGGAGAGATGAAGCTGAAAGAGCAGCTGAGGAAAGAGCAAACCAGGCAAGAGAAGCAGCATCAAGAGCTGCCGAAGAAAGAGCTGCACAGGCCCGGGAAGCTTCGGCAAGAGCAGCTGAAGAGAGAGCAAGCCAGGCAAGGGAATCAGCATCAAGAGCTGCAGAAGAAAGAGCTGCACAGGCCAGAGAGGCTTCGGCAAGAGCAGCTGAAGAGAGAGCCGCTCAGGCCAGGGAGGCAGCAGCAAGGGCAAATGAAGAAAGAGCAAACCAGGCAAGGGAAGCTTCGGCAAGAGCAGCTGAAGAGAGAGCAAACCAGGCAAGGGAATCAGCATCAAGAGCTGCAGAAGAAAGAGCTGCTCAGGCCAGAGAATCAGCAGCAAGAGCTGCAGAAGCAAGGAGACCAGAGATCAGAACCACCTCTGAAGAGAGACCGGCACGGCCTGAAAGAAGGTAAACTGTCACAGATATAAATCAAACCCGCAGATACAATCTCTGCGGGTTTTTCTTTTAATCAAAAATTGTAATTTCGGAAATGGCCTTGTACATTTGAGCCGGAATTTTCGACAATTATAACCCGGTATAAGAAATGACTGATATTAAAAAATTCAGAACAATAATTTCGATGATGCCCTCCTGGGCTCTTGCATTCGGGGCTACGATAATTTCATACCTAATAATGATGATCACCGCACGGTTTCTCGGGGAATTCAGATCCTTAACGGAAACAACCGTCAATATAATCACCTTTGTTATCTATGGAATAGTAACCGGAGCTGCCTGCTTTTTAATTTCAAGGAAATTTCCGGAGAGTTGGTGGCACGTACCTGTTATCTGTAATATTATAGGTATAACATCAGCTTTCGGCGAACCTGTTTTCATGATAAGTAACCTCTGGAAATTATTTGGTATCGGATGGATATTGTCTGTAAT
>CAZWUB010000028.1:4695-6587 GCA_964637415.1 uncultured Rikenellaceae bacterium | reverse complement strand
ATAAAACTTACAAGTTCCTCAGTCAATCCGGATTTCAATTTTAAATCCGGATTTTTATAAGTTTCCATATTCTTCTGTTGATCCTGATCAGATTCTTTGAGTACGTGATTCATATTCTCAATTATAAGAAGCTTTGCATCAGGTTTTGCTGCAGAAAGCAGATTGGCATCCTTTACAGGAACCTGCAGATCTGTTGTTCCCTGGACAATTAAAACCGGCATTTTCAATTTACTGATCTCTTTTTGCGGATCATACTTTATCCATGATATCATATATGGCTGAACACTTGGGCGATAAAGAGAGGCAAGAACCGGATTGATCTTTGTAACTGTTTTTCCGGCTTTCAGGCTGTCGAGAATTTTATCCGATTCATCAATTAACTGTTGTGGCAGTTTGTTTTCCAATTGCTCCTTAATGAGTAAATCGGCTGCCCTTCCTGATCCGGAAACCGAGATATATCCATCAACTTTCGACTGCTCTGCGGCTACCATTCCTATCAATGATCCTTCACTATGGCCCAGTATGATTATTGATGAAAATCTTTTATCAGATCTTAACAAAGATATCCATGCATTGACATCATTTATATAGGTTTCAAACCTCAGATCACTTTCTGCGGTCATTGCTGAATGACTCTGAGCTATGCCCCGTTTGTCAAACCTTAATGAAGCTATGCCGTTTTCAGCCAGGTTCTCAGATATCATCTTATATGAATTTGTCTGAACGCCCAGAGGGGAATTTCCATTTCTGTCGGTTGGTCCTGAACCGGCTATAATAAGAACCACCGGAGATGTTTTTACATTGCCGGGAACCATCAGTGTTCCAAAAATTTGCCCTGTTGAGGTTTCAAGAACAGTCTCTGATTCAGAAAAAACTGAGTTGTTCCTGTCCTGTGCTATTACAGCTGAGGAAAGAGCGCATAAAGTGATGATTACTAATAGTTTATTCACGATTATTATTTTTTTGTCTTTCAGGCCATAAAAGGTGGTGCAATTATAAAAAATAAGATAATGATATCTTTAAAACCTGTCAAAGCCCGATATCATAAACGAACACTTTATCCCAATGTCTTATATAAAGGCGTTTTCCGCAGACAACCGGATGAGCCCAGTACAGACTCTGACCTCCGGATGGGACGTTGAATTCGCTGATAACATCATATTTTTCGGAAGAAGCTTTTATCAGGCTCATTAAGCCGCTTCTTTCATCAAGAAGATAAAACATACCATCCGCATAAGTAATCGATCCTTTGCCCCTCGTCTGGTTCCATATCTGTTTACCTGTCAGGAAGTCGAGACAGAACCATCCTTTTGAGTTACTGCCTGAACCGTAAAGGTGACCATCATGCAGGATGACCCCGCCATGATGATTATCCATTAACTTTGACTCCCATACTGTTTCGGGTACGAAGCTGTTTCCTGACGGTTTCAACCTTACCAGCATGCTTCCTTTGCCATAGTCACTTGTTATAAAAACATAGCCATTGTCAGCAACGACATCTGTAAGGTTAAGGCCGCGCTGATTCCTGAAATCCACTTTCCAGAGCAGCCTTCCGGTATTAATATCAACGCCATAATAACAATCAGAGCTTGAGCCGGTTAGATGTCTATAGCCTCCGAAATCAAAAACCACTGCCGAAGAATATCCCTCAACTCCCGGAATATCGGAATTGGCCCATATCTGTTTACCGCTGTTTTTGTCCAGACACACATGAAATCCCTTTCTGCCGGAAGGTCTGACAAAAATCCTGCTTCCTTCAATATAAACCGACTCGGAAAACCCATATTCAGTCTGAGGAGTATCATACTCCCGGGTAAGGTCCTTTGCCCATATCTCCTTTCCTGTTTTTGCATCAAATACGGCCAGGCGCCCGGCTTCACTCAGACAATATA
>CAZWUB010000028.1:2116-4595 GCA_964637415.1 uncultured Rikenellaceae bacterium | reverse complement strand
ATAAGTAGGGGTACTCCTCGATCCTGTATAGGACGAAGCCCAGGATGCCGTCGTTGACCATGCTTTACCATTCGGACTTTTCCATACCGGCTTACCGTTCATGTTAAAAGCAAAGACATAACTCTGATCATTGTATTTGCCGGCAGTGAATATAAGTCCCTCACCAAATGAAACAGAACTATAACCCTCTCCCAGTCCGCTTATCGTAAAGAGAAGCTCCGGTCCGCCTGCAGGCCATTTCTTTAAAAGCCCTGTCTCTTTTGATTTGTTGCTCCGGTCGGGACCATGAAAACAGGGCCAGTTGCAGGATGGCTGGGAGCTGACATTACTGCCCTGCAGCAATATCAGTAATGAAATCGTAATAATTATATCTTTCCGGGTCATACTAATGATCTTTAATTTATCTCACCTGGCTAAAATAAGAATTGCCTTTTATATATAAAAATCAGGGTAAGGAAAGAATGGTCATTGTTTTATTCCTCGATAAATCGGTTGGATGATTGAGATAGTATAACAATTATTTCTCCCGTTCCTGCTTTCCAAACCGAAGTTTCATTGATACCCCGCCGTATCT
The DNA here is from genome assembly GCA_964637415.1 of uncultured Rikenellaceae bacterium. GTDB lineage: Bacteria > Bacteroidota > Bacteroidia > Bacteroidales > VadinHA17 > LD21. The sequence goes on along the minus strand of CAZWUB010000028.1, from coordinate 4,021 downwards.
TACTCTGAGGTTAAGACTGGTAAGATCACTGACGGGCAGCTGCACGAATGGTTCAATAAGCATAGTGCCTGCTTTACCATAGGGGAAGGAGTATCCGGCCGACAGATTGGCGAGCCCCAGAAAATCTGTCCGGCTGAATGATCCGTAATCTCTTTCAACTTCGACTGTTGAATAATGTGTTTCCGTTGAATATGTGCCGGATGCGTTGTTGTAGCTTACTTTTGCATATTCATTAACCAGATCCGCAGTGAACTGCTGGCTGATATAGAACAAGGTTGAGGCCCCGGCAGAAACATAAAATTCAGAACGCTTCCTGTCAATTATCCTGAAAACAAGGTTCAGAGGCAGTTCCATGGCCAGCATGTCCATCTTGCCTTCATATGAGTAAGGTATCCCGTTTGTTCCGTCACTTAGAGAAATGAGATTCCCATATACAGACGGATTATTGATATTTTCAATTCCGAATGACTGATATGCAAGTGCAAGACCCGGACGGACCGAGATCTTTTTTGTCAGTTTCTGATCCAGATAAAATCCCACAGATAATCCTGAAGCCGGAGAAATGTTCCTGCTACTCTGTGCTATCAATCCGGATAGACCTGCCATCAGAGTTCTCTCTCTGAAAGGTTTTTCAATTTCAGTCTTTTTGTCAGATGGATTAAGCTCCTCAGATAACAACTCAGCCGATATAAGGGCCTCAGGTTTTATTTCATTGTTTAAATAATTAAAAATCCCGGAAGGAATAAATACTGTAAGGTTATGTGGTGAAATAAACAGCCTCTTTTCCGATTCGGTAATTATTACGGGTTCATTGTTCATGGTGACCTGTTCAATTACAGGATCTCCCTTATGATTAATTTGCTGTATTTCTGCTATCCTCTTTTCAGTCTTCTTTTCATTACCGGCAGTTTTTTCAGCTGATGCAGGAACAGCAGGAGGGACTTCTTTCCCTGTTTCATAAGGTGTAACAGGTGCTTCATTGGTCTTTACCGGGGACTCAGCTATGGAAACGGTTTCCTGTGCAATCTGCCTTGTGGATATCTTTAATGCAATGAAAACACCCAGACCAATTAAAACAGCAACTGAAGCCGCTCTTGCCCATAGTGGTATAAGTGCTGCGCGTCTGCGCCGTTTCTGTTTCAGGCCGGTAAAGGAATTCCATCCTTCATCGGCAAGGTGATCAGCGTTATAGTTGCTGAAGGCCTTCTTTACATTTTCCCTGAATATGTCATCAAACTGCTTCATCAATTTTATCAGGGTTGAAATTCTTTTTATACAGATCCCGGAGCATTTTTTTTGCCCGGGAAAGATTTGATCTTGATGTGGATGTGCTTATATCAAGCATTTGTCCTATTTCCTCATGAGAATAACCCTCTATTTCGTACAGGTTGAAGGTAAGCCTGTAATTATCCGGAAGCCGGTTGAAGAGAGAAAGGATCTCATTTGCCGATAATTCGGCGTTGACCGTTGGTTCCTGCTCTTCTGTTGCCTCCATATCGCTTATTTGCAGGTGTGATGTATGCTTTTCACTCCTGCGGTAATTGTCAATAGCCGAATTGACCAGGATTCTGCCGTACCATGACCTGAAAGGTTTTGAACCATCATAGTCCCCTATGTTGCCGAGCACTTTCATATAACTGTCGTTAACGATCTCCATAGCCTCAAACTGGTCTCTGGTGTATCTGATACATACCGACATGGCAAATGAGAAGTAGCGTCTGTAGAGAAGCTCCTTTGCGCGGGGCTCCTCTTCCGAACAACGCCTGATAAGTTCCAGGTCTGATAATGTCCGTTCTTCTTCATCACTTCTTCTCATTCTTAACATCCAGATTAAGCTACATCAAAATAACTTAATTTGGATGGTTTTATGACCCATTTAATCATATTTCTTCATTACCTGAATAT
>CAZWUB010000028.1:611-2016 GCA_964637415.1 uncultured Rikenellaceae bacterium | reverse complement strand
ATATGACTTATCTGAACAATGTTAGCCGGGTTGGAGTAATTATACTGATATATTCCATCTTCTCCCACAAGCATGAGAACACCATCCATGGGTATGACATCATAGGTAAAGAAATCGGGATAATGTGCCAGCTTTTTGTTAATGATGTCAAGAGGATCTGATCTGTCATAAATTTTCAGTCCGGCCGTACCGTCACAAATGAACAGGAGATTACCGTCAATCCCGAGTCCGTGCGGGTTGTACATCGGATATGACTTTACCAGATAAGGATTTGTAATTGATGATATATCAATAACCTCGAGCAGGTTTTGCCCGTTGGAGCACCTTGTTCCGGTGCGAAGGGTGACATATGCATAGTTTTCATCGGCAACAACCGGGTCGCACGCTGTAATATGATCATAATGTGATATCTGTCTGGGTTTTGTGGCATCTGTAACGTCATAAATGAGCATGCCTGTAGTGGTACCGACAAACATTTTCCCGCCAAGCAGGAAGAGTGTTTCCATATTGCGTGCAACGTTTATGCTGTCGACAACACTCATCTTATCAGCCTTTTCAACATCAACAGTCTTCAGCATCCAGGGATGTGCAATCAGATGGAGATACTTGTCATTCAGCATGAAACGGGCCATTGAACCGGAAGTACCAGCTCCGGCAGACCAGTTAGCTCCTCCATCGGTGGTTGCCAGAAATGTCATTTTCTCCCTGTAAATACCGCCACCCCAGTTGTTGCCGGGTTCAACGTCCTCGGTAATAGTCTTTACTTTCCATTCAATTATAACACCTAAGGATTTATCGACCATGGCATAAGGGAACCATCTGTCGCCTTCCGGAACAATTTCAGGAAAGACATTCTCAATCCTGTTGATCTCAACAGGATTGAGAATGTCAGTGATATCAATCGCTACAAGGTCAATATAACTGTCGGCGAAAAGGATATTTCCCCTGATTGCCATGTCTACATTCCCCATGATCTCGTAAAAGCCAACCTTTTTAGGATTAGCCGGATTTGAGTTATCGATGACATGAATTCCTTTACTCACTTCGTTAACAAAGAGAAAATTATCCTTGAAATAAATCTTTCCAGGAGTTGATATCTCGACTGGTTGGCTTTTGGTGAAGCTGCTGCGGAATTTATCGAATTTCATGTAAACCGGCACATTTGCCTTGTATGTTATCCGTTCCACTGTTTTGTCCATACAACCGGTCATGGCTGCTGCCATTACCAGTAAGGGGAGTAATGTTTTAACTGAAGTTTTCATATTCTTTTTTTGATTTTATTGTCTGTCTGTGTCTTTATCGGTAATCGGTATTCGGTATTCAGTAATCGGTAAGTCACAACTCACTACTCACAACTCATCACTCTCCGCCCTTTCGCTCTCTGCCCCTTGCTCCCTGCTCTTCG
>CAZWUB010000028.1:0-601 GCA_964637415.1 uncultured Rikenellaceae bacterium | reverse complement strand
TGTCTGTGTCTTTATCGGTAATCGGTATTCGGTATTCAGTAATCGGTAAGTCAAATGCAACTCACAACTCACTACTCACAACTCATCGCTCTCCGCCCCGCTCTCTGCCCCCTGCCCCTTGCTCCCTGCTCTTTGCCCTGTGCCCTGAGCCCTGTGCTCTTCGCTTCTCAATTCTTCGGATTAACAACCTGTCCAATGAACAGCAGCGTATTTGTTGTCCGTTCGCGTATCGCAAAGATGAACGACTTGTCGATAATAAACTGCTGTGGCTTCGGAGGCATGCTTACCGTTTCGTTAATCGCTATTGTTGTTACCGCTGCTGCTTCTGTTCCCTCTTCATCAACCTCAACAAAAGTGTTCTGCTTGACAAAGTCGACGTAAATCGAATTGTCGGAAATACCTGAGAGATCTGCCTGGTAGGGGATGAATGCATCAACCATTCCCATGCTCATCAACTGGTCATTCAGGTACTTCTCATAATCGAATTTGAACTTCGGCATAAAGACTTTTATTTTACCGAACTCGTCCATCCCGTCGAGTTCAGAAGTAATCTGGTTCCACAACTGTGATGTGAAAGAAGGATAAAAAGCGTTGAGGTTTT
>CAZWUB010000027.1:15827-32572 GCA_964637415.1 uncultured Rikenellaceae bacterium | reverse complement strand
CCGTAATACCCTAACGCCGTAATACCGTAATACCCTAACGCCGTAATACCGTAATGCCGTAATGCCGTAACACCAATATCATTATATTTGTTCATCAAAACTGGAACAACATGGAAACTTCTTTTTTCGAATCAGGCATTTTCAGTTACGGTATTTTACCTCTGCTGATCTTCCTTGCACGAGTATGTGATGTATCATTAGGTACACTCAGGATAATATTTGTTTCGAAAGGCAACAAAAAAATTGCTCCTATTCTGGGTTTTTTTGAAGTTCTTATCTGGATAATTGCTGTGAGCAGAATTATGCAGAACCTCGACAATTACTTTAACTACATAGCTTATGCGGCAGGATTTGCCACAGGAAATTATGTCGGAATGCTTATAGAGGAAAGACTGGCTATGGGAATTCAGATGATCAGGGTCTTTACTAATGAAAAAGGACAGGATCTTGTTCAGTCACTGAACAGCAGAGGATTCGGAGCTACATCAGTTCAGGCGCAGGGTTCTAAAGAAAAGGTACACCTGATCTATACTATAGTTCAAAGAAACGAAATGGAAGATGTACTGTCAATCATCGAAGGTTTTAATCCGAAAGCATTCTATACAATCGAAGATGTTAAAGCTGCCAACGAGGGAATATTTAATCCCAGAAAGCGCAAGAACGTGATACCTTTCTCGAATATATTGAGAGAGTGGAGGAAGGGGAAGTGAAGGCGGTGAGGAGTGAGGAGTGAGGAGTGAGGAGTGAGGAGTGAGAGGTGACGAGCCACAGACTCCCCTCCCGGGAGGGGCGGGGGGTGGGTTTTTGAAGCGAATAAGCTGGCAATGTAAATAATAATTAGCTAGATTTGGCAAAAAAACGTAAACATGGATCAGTTCAGCAGTCACCCGCTATACAGGAAGCATGATCTCGACAGTGCAATGAGTTCATTATGGAAATTTTACAAGGAACGATTCATTGTATTGTTCCTTGCTTCATTTGTAATGTCACTTGGAATTCAGTTGCTCACGATGACCTTCGATTTCAGTGATTTTCTGGGTACAACCGATCCAAAGGAGATGCTGGACAAGCTCCGGGAGATGATATGGCCTATGATTGCAATTTCTCTTGCCAGCCTGCTGTGCACAACTATACTTCATTATTATGTCATCTACAATCCTGTTGACGGCAATGTTACAATCTTTGTATCAATTTATAAGTCACTGAGATATTATATCCTCTTCCTGATTATCATGGTATTTTTTTCAGTTTTTGCTTCAGTTGCCATGATCTTCGGCCTGATGCTCCTGATAATCGGTGTTGTATTCGCCATGATCTATATTCTGACATTATTCCTGTTCTTCATGCCTGTACTGATGATTGAAGGGCCCGATATTGCAAATGCGATAAGCCGTACTTTTAAACTGGCTCACAGAGGATTCTGGTCGAACATTGGCTGGGTAGCTATATTTTTTGTGATCCTGATGATCGCATCAATGATCCTCAATACTCTCATAATGCTTCCCTTCACCGGAAGTTTTCTGAAAAGTCTGACAAATCCCGAAGAAGTAATGAATACAATGGATATAATGCGGAATCCGGCTTATGTTACTCTTTCAGCCCTTGTCGGAGCTCTTTACTATCCTTTAATACCTATACTTGGGACTATTCTTTACTTTAACGGAAAAGCCAGGGAAGAACAGATCAGTACTTCTGATCAGGACTTAACCACTTTACCATAAAGTTCACACCACTTTCCACTACAGCATCATGTCCACCCTCGTGGATTTCGATGCCGATCCTCTCAGGAATATTCAGTTTTTCGTAATGTGTTCTGGCAATATTGAATTCTTCAATCACCTGAGGCCACCAGGCTATCCTGTCGGCTTTTCCGTGATGGATCAGCAATGGTCTGGGGCATATCAGTGATACTACATCATGATCGCTAAATTCAGTAAGCCATCCTGAAAAAAAAGCATGTTCTTCAGTGGTTTCCAGGAAGCAGGAATACCGCTCATCCGGAATAACCATCTTATTACGGCGGTGGTTGAACCAGGCAGATACCACACCTGCTTTTATCCGGGGTTCCAACGGCATCCAGAACATGGTGGCCATACCTCCGAGTGATAATCCCCACATACCAACCCTTTGTTCATCAATACGCGGATCTTCAAGGACTATGTCGAGTAGGTTCTGTAAGCGGACAAGCTCAATTCCCGGAAGGCTAATATCAGCTAATCTGCAAAGTCTTTCGATACGACCTCTCCTTTCAATTGATCTGAGGTTCATAGGAGCCAGTACTGCAAATCCGGCTTTCAGAAGTTCTTTTGCATAGGTATTATAACCTCCTCCTTTAAAAGTTGATTCCGGAGTGCTCCCGATGCCATGCTGTGCAATAACAAGAGGTAATGGTTTGTCGTTGTTCCGGTTCTCGGGAAATGCAATAAAAGCCTGGGCTGTTATCGGGCCGAGGGGCAATTCAATCCATTCACCTTTGATACCTTCAATAGTATATGGTCTCCTGGTTACCGGACCCGTTTTCGACAATGCAGGCGGCTTTATTACAACCGATCTCCACCTGTCCCTGTTAGGTTCAACGCTCCTTATAAAAGCATCCTGACTGCTGTAATCGCGGTTCCAGAATTTTGCTGCCCGCTCATCATACTGATCAACCAGGTACGTCTTTAGATAATTTTCAAGCTGAGTGGCATAAAGATCTGTACGCTCAGTCTCGATCTGTTCAAATGTCTTCTCCTTATCCTGACCCCGGACCGGTCCTGTTATAATAAATAAGAAAAGCAAAAGAAATGGTGATGCTGAAAATATTTTGAGTTTCATAATCAGTTATACTTAAATAAATTAAAGCTGATATGGCTTTCTGTATTCATATTCAAGAAAGCTGTTTGCCTTTTCGCTGTTTGTAAACCTTTCAGCTTTCCCGTCCCATTCAAGTCTTTCCTTTGTCATGAGAGCAATAGTTGCCAGATGAGCAAGGCATGTTGAGCGATGACCTTCTTCAGGGGTACAGTAAGTATCTTTACTCCTCGATTTGACACAATCGAGGAAATTACGTACCAGATTTGCCGTACTGTTGCGGTACCGGCCATCGGACAGATATAGTTTGTCATCTGTCATCATGTTTACGGTTTCAGCTTCAACAAGCTTCTGCCAGGTCTGGAACTGTCCGGGAGTTGCCGGAACTATCTTATAATCATTTTCATTGGTAAGAAGAGTTCCCTTAGTACCTCTCATTTCAAGGAATCCATAGGGAATGAAGCTTCCTGAGCTTGTTTCAATAATGTTTGTTGTCACAATGACACCGGATCCGAACTCAAATGTAGCCTGCAATGTATCAGGAATAGTGCGGTCATCATCAACCGCGAAGTTTCCACCCGTTGCAGTAACTGAAGCAGGAGCAACCTCATTGATAAGCCAGCGAATGAGATCAAGATAATGAACTCCGTTATTGCTTATCTGGTTGGCATAATCTTCCCACCATCTGAATTTGTAGGGAGCGATATTATACTGATAAGGGCGGTAAGCTCTCGGACCGAGCCATGCATCCCAGTTGAAGTCCGAAGGGGGGTTTTCCGGCTTCATTCTCCCGATTCCGGAAGGGTACATATTACTTACATGGCAGGCAGTAACAAAAGTAATCTTTCCTATTTTTCCGGCAGGTATATCTTTTGCAAGTTGAAGGAATGTTGAAGCTCCTCTCCTGTTCAACCCTACAGTAACTACCTGCCTGCTGTTTGCCGCCGCATTAACCATTGCACGTCCCTCCCTTACAGTTTTGGAAAATGGTTTTTCAATGTAAACATCCTTTCCAGCCTGTATCGAATGTATTGTCTGAAGGGCATGCCAGTGGTCGGGTGTTGCAATACAAACTGCATCTATGCTTTTGTTCTCGAGCAGTTTTCTGTAATCGGCGTATCTTTCAACTTTACCTGAGAATACCTCTCCCATCTTTGGTATCTGTCCCGGCATATCTTTAATGTACCGGGGTTCAACTTTGGAACGGTCGCGTGTTATATAAGGCTCATAAATATCACAAAGTGCAGCGACCTCACAATCCTGCATGCTCATGAAGGTGGAAAGCATCTGGCTTCCACGATTGCCCACCCCGATAAATCCGACGCGTACCTTTTCATTCGCCCCGGCTATTCTGTCATAGCTGGCGGCATTAAGTCCGTTTACACCCATCGCCATACCTGCGGTTACCATTCCGGTCTGTTGCAGGAAGATCCTGCGTGATGTTTTTTTACTCATTTTGTCCATATTGAGAATTGTTTTATATAAAAAAATCGTTTTAATCTCAAAATCATAAACCTATCAAAAAAATATGGGAACATCAATAAAAAATAACTCTCAATTACACTGAGTTCCACAGAGTTTCACAGAGATCCACAGAGATTTAATTTCCTGACTCTGTGTAGCTCTGTGAATCCTCTGTGTAGCTCTGTGTAAGTTCTTAAATCAGTCATACAGTAAAGCATAATTTTTATTCCGGATCTCTGATCTTGTATTTATCAATCAGCTTGGGTTTAGGTCTTATAACAGAAACATTAATTGTATCAAAAACATTCTTCGCTGTAGTTATACCACTGCTTAAAGGTTCTACACTTACAGATCCATCATTCCAGATAGTCTGCGAAGTTAAAACAGGTGTGAAGCTTTGATTCTCAATTGCTTTAACTTCTGATCTGAACAGAAGAGCCGGTTGTCCGTTGCTGAATTCATCTTCTGTCAGAGTTTCACGATCAAACTCCGGAAATGCCTCATTGAAATCACCTGCAAGGTTCATTTCTATCCAGCATATCCACTCCGATTCAGGTTTTACTTCAACCCTTATTGAAAAATAATCATCTTTTGGTGTCGCACCACTGATTACAAGATCATTATTCTTCCCGCTTCCGGATGACCGGGCCAATCCCGATGGTCCGGAAGAATTACCGGTCTCTCTGAAAAGTCTGAACCATTGAGGCAGAGCAACCGGCACATTAGCTTTACCCTCCCAGTCTCCCACTGCCACCCTGTGGGTAACAAAGATGTTTTTTAATTCCTTTGTTGCAGGGTCCTCAAGCCATATTGCAAATTGAGGAGGTTCTGCAAAAGTCGACAGGTATATCAGGTTTTTATTCTGATGAATATCGACCTGAATAAGAGTTCTTCCTCTTGTCTGCAAAATAAGAATTAAGGCTACGATTATCGCAATAACAATCCCTGATATAAAAACAAACAGCAGGGTCCTGAATGTCTTACTCCTCAACCCACTCATTATCAAACTATTTCAGGGATTTCATAACCTTGCCTGTAACTACCCCCTGAAATTGAATTAGCCTCTTCGGAATTCTTAACTTTCTCATTTACTTCATCATAAAAGAGCTGCTTTTTACCGGTTCTGTAGGACAGGTTAGCAAGGTGTACCAGAGTAGCGCTTTTGTGACCCTCATTGATATTTGAATTTGGGACTTTACGGGTTCGTACACATTTAATAAAATCCTGCTGATGAACCTCATCGGGAAAATATCCGTAATCCTGGGCTATCACTTCCGAACCGGCACCCAGCACCTGCCATCCCGCTCCATGACGACCAAGGTACATCATTCCTTCGGTCCCGTAAATTTCCATCCTGTCGCTGTTAAACGGCCAGTTGGGGAAAAGATCCCCATATCTTATTTCCGGAGTTGCCTTGGACATGTATTCCCCATAAATTGAAGCTTCAACAGTCATCGGGAATTCGCCAAAATCATATGTAATAGTCTGGTTATCCGGTATATCCCTGTTATCATCATAAAGCACTCTCCCGCCTGCGCAATAAGCCGACAGGGCATGATCGGGATCGCCCAGCACCATCCTCGCAAGATCGATTACATGGCAGCAATCAGCAAGAGGCAATCCGCAGGAATATGCCCAGAACTCGTTATACCCTTTATGACGGCTGACATTATAAGGCACAGAAGGAGCCGGACCCAGCCACTGATCCCAGTCAAGGCCGGCGGGGACAGGTTCATCATCCTTAAAGATCCATGGTTTATGCCCGGGAAGCATGCAATATGCTTTTACTGCAACAATTTTACCCAATTTGCCATCTTTAATATAATCGCGTGCGGAGAAATTATAAGGAGCGCTTCTGTTCTGGAATCCGCACTGTATTATCCTGTTGTATTTTCTTCCGGCATCGATCATTTTTCTGCCTTCGGGTATATTAAGGGATATATTCTTTTCAACATACACATCTTTCCCTGCCTGGCATGCACGTATTGTTGCAAGGGCATGCCAGTGTTCAGGTGTACAGATCACGACCGCATCAATATCCTTATCATCGAAAGATAATCTCATATCACCTATTCGTTTTGGTCTGACCTTCTGTTGTTTTTCAAGTTCGTCAATTGCCCTGCCACCTCTTTCCTCATCAACCTCGCACACATATTTTACCTCCACACCCGGAGTACATTTCTGCATGCTTAATATAACCTGTGTTCCTCTGCCACCGGCGCCAATAAGCGCCAGAACTACTTTATCATTTGCACTAGCCATAATCAGATTATTTGAAATTAAATTTTTTCAGGAATCACATAATTTTCACGGTAATTATCGTTAATGAGCTTATTTGCCTCATCGTTATCAATAAACTTTTCATTTTCTCCATCGAAAAGCAATTGTTTATTACCGGTCCGGTGAGCAATATTTGCCAGATGGGCAAGGGTTGCACTTCTGTGACCCTGTTCTATTGTACTTTTCGGCTGTTTCCGGCTTCTGACGCATTCGATAAAGTTTATCTGATGCTCCCTGTCGGAATGAATTCCTCCCTGCTCTGCCACTATCTGTTCTTTAGGACCAAAAACCTGCCATCCGCCACCCTGACGTCCTAAAAACATTACTCCATCGGTCCCGTAGATTTCAATCCTGTCTGCATTAGTTCTCCATTCGGGAAATCGCGAAGGATCCATTCTTATGTCATTTGGTGTTTTTGACATATATCCGGTAACGTTCCCGCTTTCACAGGTCATTGTAAATTTTTCAAAGTCGAAAGTCATTGACTGGACTTCAGGTGTTTGCTGGTCAGAATTCCAGATATTCTTACCACCCCAGCCATATACTGATTTCGGGTGACCGGGATCGCCCATTACAAGGCGGGTAAGGTCGAACTGATGAACGGCATCGTCGAGAAATCCCGGACAGTAATCATAGAAATAGATCCATCCTTTGAGCAAAGCCGGGTTGTAAGTCCTGAAAGGTGCCGGGCCAAGCCATGCATCCCAGTCGAGGGTTTGGGGGACAGCCTCTTCCGGTTGGGGCATCCATTTGCTTACCGGGAGAAGATTATATATCCGGATGTGAACAACCTGTCCAAGCTTACCGCTTTGAATATAATCTCTTGCATCATTGTTATACTGGCCGCTTCTGTTCTGAAAACCGACCTGAACAATTCTGCGGTATTTTTTTGCAGCTTCAGCCATTTTTCTTCCTTCGCCGATTGAATGGGTCGGACTCTTTTCAACATAAACATCCTTGCCAGCCTGGCAAGCCCATATTGTTGCCAGTGCATGCCAGTGATCCGGAGTTGAAATATAGACAGCATCTATATCCCTGTCGTCAAACACCTCTTTCATATTACGAACTGTTGCAGGTCTGTAGCCAAACTGTTTCTCAATTTCTGCTGCAGCGCGTGCAGAATTGAGATCATTGACATCGCAGATCGTTTTTACCTCAACTTCAGTATTTTCGCGGCAGCATGTAGTTAAAGTTGACAAGCCGCGGCCGCCTGCACCAATGAGAGCCAGTACCACCTTATCATTTGCTCCTTTGCAGGACGGCAATAACAGGCCTGATGCCCCGATAGCCAATCCGGCTGTTCCGGTGAGCGTTGTACCAATAAACTTTCGTCTTCTCATGTAGTTAAATATTAAACAGAGTATAACCGAATAAAAATTATTAAAATCAAATTTAATAAAAATACGTTATGCAGATCCAAAGTTCGCTTTTCTGCTGAATTCAATTTTCATCTGCCTGCCCGAAAGGGATACAGAGCTGGCATTGTATACTTTACCGGCAATATTAATATTAGTACAATTTGATCTGGTCAATCATTTCTGATTCTTTAGTTAATTTCCAGGATTGTTCCGGCAATATGCCTTTTTCCGTCTCCTATGTTGAAGTAGTACACCACCAGGACTCTTTTTTTATCGAGCATTACAGGCCAGGAATAACCTATATCGCTGTTTCCTCCGTCGTCACGAAGAATTATTTCTTCGGAAGTCAGATAATCAGTACATTCAGGGTTCAAAATTCTTGCTCTTATACCGAATGGTTTATGACGATAACCATAAGTGAGCAATACCCTTTTATCCGGAAGCCTGAGTGCATTAAGAGGATGACCCTGAAATCCCATTTTCTGCCATGGCTCAAAACTCTTTCCTCCATCCGTTGAGCGTGCTATACATGCCTGGTCCTCCAGGTTTGCCGTCCTTAGAAATGCCACAATATCACCTTTCGGAGTCTCATAAACCGAGGTTTCGTTGAATGTTGCCTTTTCATCTCTTGCAACCGGACAAGAATATTTCCAGGTTAATCCCTTATCTTCAGAGACAATAAGATGGGTCTCGGTCCGGGTTTGGGTTTCTGGATCAGATGAGGCAACAACCCACAGAATGCGTCCGTCCCGGGCTTCATACAATGCACCCCTGTTAAATGCAGGAAGTGGTTGTCCAAGTGCATTAATTTTTTTCTCAGATGGTATAGCCGGTGGATAATACGGTCCTTTCCATGTTTTTCCGCCGTTTTCTGACCGCAGAATATAACCACCGAGAAAAATAAAATCACCTGAAAAAGCGACAGGCTTTGTAATGGTTGATTTTACCTCTGATTTAACAATTGTCCAGCCATAACTTGTGCAGATAAGTGTTTTATCACGAAGTTGCAGAAGGCAGGGATCCTGTGATCCGCCAAAAGCATGAGCATAAATGAGTTCGGGTTCACTTGTCCAGGTAAGACCTTTATCCTTCGATCGCACCAAAACAAGATAACTGTTGGGATCTGTATGGGTATACCCCTTTTCTCCAAGCATCCTTCTGTCGGGAGCTCTCCTGAAAGCAACTATCAGTTCGCCGTTCGGACGTTTAATTACTGAGGGAAATGCACAATAAAATGCAGGATTCTCATAAATAACAACATCCTTAACCTTCCGTGCACCAGGTTCCGCTTCACCCTGAAATCCATAAGAACATATTGATCCGGTCAGACTGATCAAAATACAAAGCAATCCGGTCATTATAGCTACCGGACGATTTCCGTTAAAAATCATAAGTATTTTTTATTTGTTAATTATTTCAATACCCGATTGGTCCAAAATCAGGCGGGTGAAGGAATTCACAAAATTGTTTTCACCGGAGCAGGTATGCTGAACAGATCCGTCACTACTTTGCCATTTCTTGTAACCCTGCCCATACTATAAACAGTTCCGTCTTTACCGATTGCAATTGAGTTCACATAAAGCGGTCTTTCTCCGTCGGGATAGAAAACAGCGCCGTGATCAAGGTATTGCCTGGTTTTGAGGTCATAAGTTATCAAGTGAAGGTTTTCCAGTCCCTTTGCTTCGCCCTTTGCTGTTGAGGCAGCACCTTTAACCCGCTTACCGTCGATATAAATCGGAGCACCGGTAAGGTAGTAAATTGTATGACCATCAGGACCTAATTTAAACCCGAGATAACCATAGCTGAACTGGTCACCCATTCCTGTTAGCTTAGAGGGAATTGATGTCAGCCGTTCAAGTACTTCAAGCCGGGGAACCGAAGGATCGAAGCTGAAAAGATACCCGGAATTGCCATGAACTCCATAGACTTTCTTTTCGGGCGGATACCAGAATACCTGACGCCAGTTATATGCCATACTTCCTGAAGTAAAGATATCATAGGTACCGAAGTAGTCTTTCCTCATATCCTCACCTTCAATTGTCTCAACCTGGTTTTGTCCCGGTCTTAATTGTTTGATATCGCCTTCAGCATTTGTAAGGTAGATTGTTCCGTCGTCCTGATTTACAGCTATTGAGCGGCATATTACCCGGAATTCCTGACCTTTGCCGTTTTCGCCTTTACCTGTGAAGGCGCCCAGATCCTCCATTTTACCTGTCTCAACGCTGAACCTGAAAAGATTACCTGCCGGCCATGTCAGCCCGTATATCAATCCTCTGACGGTATCCATATTCATTGTAAGTATCCCTCCTTTGTCAGGCGGGATCCCGAGATCTTCCGTTTTCCTCGTTTTCATATCGAATGCAAGCAGATGACCCCCACGGTAGGGACCGTATCCATCCTTTGGCAATCCCGGTTTTTCCATACCATCTATTATACTGTAATACCCCAGATGTGTCGAGAAATATAGCTTTCCCTTCATTTCACAGAAATTAACATGGCTTTTACCCTGTGCCACCACTTTCATCTCCTTTTCACTGCATAATTCGGTCAGATCGCCAAGATGTTCTATTTTATCTGTAGCCGGATCAAAACAATAAAACTGACCTGCCACATCCATTTTTTCGGAACAAAGTACATAGTAAATCTTACCGTCGCTTGCCGATGATAAACCATTGTAGGTGTCATGAGAGTATTCAAATCCCGAGTCATATACAGTTGCCGTGATTTTTGCATCAGGTGTGGATACCGGAGAGGGTTCGGGAACCTGTACCTGAGGCTGCCGGCAGCTGGTTATGACACTAAAAACAAAAAATGGGATTAAAAATCTTCTGATCATAATTTGTAACTTTTTAAGGAATGTTTATATGTTTATGAGTTTCCCGGCATTTCTCGAAACCCTTTCAATTGCCGTGGCAATATCATCCATATCCTCTTTTTCACCAAGGAGAATGTTGTGAAATAGCCAGACTGTCTCCTCACATACCCTGTCATTTTCCGGGCACTGATTTCTTTCCATATACTTATTATAATCGAGCATTTCAGGAGGATACATCAGCCTGAAATTCTTCGTTTCCATAGCATTCTTCAGGTAGGGCATCTTGTTCAGCGGGGTATAACCACTCATTGTCGGGATCCCTTCTGCATTAAGTGCTTTCATGAACTGAGCCCGTGTAAGCCCGGCAAATTCTTCTTTTTTATAACGGAAGGGAAACAGATGAAAGGCTGCCCGTGTAACTTTCGGATTCAGCTTATAGGGCAGTATTCCCGGGGTCTTTTTCAGCCTTGATCTCAGATAAGCTGCATTTACATTCCTTTTTTCTGTTTGTTCTTCAAGACGTTTTATTTGTGCAAGCCCGATGGCAGCCTGGTATTCTGTTATTCTTAGCTTTGTCCCTGCCATAAGAGTTCCTGAGCTTACTGTACCAACAAGTGAGCCATACGGATTTCCGTAATTGTGATAAGAATAACATCTGTCCATATATTCATCATCATCACTTACAATAGCTCCGGCTTCTCCAATAGGAATGTTTTTTGAATTCTGAAAGCTGAAACAGCCGGCTTTACCGAATGTACCAACTTTTTTATTGTCAATCTCGGCAAGCCAGGCCTGGCAGGCATCCTCAATCACAACGAGGTCGTGTTTCTTCGCAATAGCCATAATCTTTATCATATCGGCAGGTAATCCGAGGATATGTACCGGAAGAATTGCTTTTGTCCGTGGAGTGATTTTCGCTTCGATCTTGTTTGCATCTATCTGGAAAGTCTCCGGATCTGTATCTACGAAAACGGGCATTGCTCCTGTCTGCAGGACTGCAACAGTGGTGGCAATGAAGGTGTACGGAGGAACAATCACCTCATCGCCTCCCCCTATTCCTGCCTGAACTAATGCTGCTATCAGCGCATTTGTACCATTAACGACAGCCAGACAGCGTTTGGATCCGATCGTTTCGGCCCATTTCTTTTCAAATTCGGTAACCAGTCCGGCCCGGGACCATACTCCGCTCCGGAGTACCTTTATGACCTGTTCTTCATCAACAGCCGGATCCCACATGGGCCATACCGGCCATTCCTTTGTCCTAATTTTCTGGCCTCCGAGTATTGCAGGAGTGCCGGTATCGGTAGTACAGTTCGCAAGAATTGACGGAGCTACACTTAATGATACAGCAGCTCCAATTCCTGCAATAGAATTTTTTTTCACAAACTCACGCCGGGAACAGTTGGTTTTATTATTCATGATTAAGAGGTTAATTAATATGTTTCAGGGTTTCAGGGTTTCAGGGTTTCAGGGTTTCAGGGTTTGCCAGCCGTAGCTTAAGCGAAGGCTGGGTTTCAGAGTTCATTTTCACCTTTGACGTAACCGAAGTTGGCAAGGATCCCGCCATCGACATATAAAATATGGCCGTTAACAAAATCACTTGCCTTTGAAGCCAGAAACAGTGCGGCATTTGCCACATCTTCAGGCTGACCCCATCTTCCGGCAGGGGTTCTTGTCATTACCAGGTCGTTAAAAGGATGTCCGTTTTCACGGATCGGTCCTGTCTGAGCCGTAACGATATACCCGGGACCGATACCGTTTATCTGTATATTATACTTCGCCCATTCACAGGTCATATTCTGAGTCAGAAGCTTTAATCCGCCCTTTGCGGAGGCATAGGCAGAAACTGTATTACGACCGTAAACACTCATCATTGAGCACATGTTGATTATTTTTCCAGATCTCTTTGCTATCATGCCCGGAGCAACCCTTTTTGAAACAATAAGCGGCGCAACAAGATCAACATCGATTACCTGTTTGTAATCAGTAATGGCCATGTTCAGGATGGGTATGCGCTTTATTATTCCTGCATTATTTACAAGTATATCAACGTTACCAACGTTTTTTTCAATGTCTGAAATACCCCTGTCCACATCTGCTTCATCAGTAACATTAAATTTAAGGGTATAAACATCAAGTCCCTCTTTCCTGAAAGCTTCAGTGCAGCCTGCAAGCTTTTCTTCCTGGATATCATTCACACAGATCCTCGCTCCTGCTTTACCTAAAAGTAAGCCAATTGCAAGACCTATTCCATGTGTTCCGCCCGTTACAAGGGCTACCTTACCGGTCAGATCAAATAATTCCTTCATATATATGATGTTATAAAGTTATGTTCCAAATCTTCTGGTTGAAATCCAACCTGATCTTAGCCCCCCTTCAGGGGGGTTGGGGGGTGAAAAGAAAGGGTTGGAGGTATTTTCTTATTTTAAGGTATCGGGATAACGTTCGTCCTTATCTCCGTAATCGAGGTTTTCACCTGCCATTCCCCATATAAATGTATAGCCTGATGTACCGGCAGCACTGTGAATGCTCCACGAAGGTGAAAGCACTGCCTGGTCATTCACCATCCAGATATGTCTTGTTTCATCGGGATCTCCCATAAAATGACATACGGCCTGTTTTTCCGGAACCTCAAAATAGAAATAAGCTTCCATCCTCCTGTTGTGAGTATGGACAGGCATTGTGTTCCAGACACTTCCCGGCTTGAGCTCTGTCATACCCATCTGCAACTGACAAGTAGGTACAACACTATTTACCAATAATTTAATTATCTCCCGATGGTTCGAAGCTTCAAGGCTCCCCATTACAGCGACTTCTGCATCTTTTTTTGTTACTTTTTTTATAGGATATTCATGATGTGCAGGCGCAGAGTTAATATATAATTTCGCCGGCTTACCCGGATCTGCCGATTTAAAAACCACATCTCTTGTGCCTTTTCCAAGATAAAGAGCCTCTTTATAAGCCAGTTCATATACACCTGAAGCTGTTTCAATAATAGCCGGTCCACCTACATTTATTATACCCATCTCCCTCCTGTCGAGAAAATCCGGAGCCTTGAGATCATCGACTGTTTCGAGTTTCAGTGGCCTTGTTTGAGGCATGGCGCCTCCGACAATATAACGGTCATACATCGAATAAACCAGGCTGATCTCATCCGGAATAAAGATCTTCTCAATGAGGAATTCTTTTCTCAATTTCCCCGTGTCATAATTTTTAACATCCATCGGATGCCCTGCATATCGGATTTCTGTTTTCATAATTTATTATTTAGTTATTTAAATGTGATTGAAATCTTATTATAAAATTTTGGAATGATCATTTGGAAATCATTCCAAACAAAAATACAACCTTTGTCCGAGAATAAATAAAAATACCGCTATTAACATCTCTTATGAATTGTTTTTTGGAAGATTGATTTGTTATTCCTATTTTTCGACGACTTAAAATACAACGTTTATAATAGCTGTTTTCACAGCAAGTTTTAATTAAAATATTTACCACATGAAGAGATTTATTCATGATGATTTTCTGCTGACAAACAAAACTGCATCAAGGTTATATCATCAATATTCAGCAGCACAACCGATAATTGATTTTCATTGTCATTTATCTCCTGCAATGATTGCAGACGACAGGCAGTTTGAGAATCTTACACAGGCATGGCTTGAGGGTGACCATTACAAGTGGCGTGCAATGAGGACTAACGGTATTGACGAAAAATACTGTACAGGCAAAGTTCCGGACATTGAAAAATTCAGGAAATGGGCTGAAACAGTACCGGCTGCAATCGGAAATCCTCTATATCACTGGACCCATCTGGAACTTGCCAGATACTTCGGCATATATGATCTGCTTTCTCCATCTACAGCCGACAGGATTTATGAACAGGCAAGCGAAATGCTGAGATCTAAGGAGTTCAGTATCAGATCTATGCTTAAGAGGTCGAAAGTAGAGGTCATTTGTACAACAGATGATCCTTCCGACACTCTTGAATATCACAGAAAACTTAAGGGATCTTTTGAAATACTCATTCTTCCAACTTTCCGTCCGGATAATGTTATCAAAACAGAAGATCCAGAGAAATTCAGGGCATATATTCAAAAACTCGGCCAGTCAGTCAACAGGGAAATAGACAATTTTGATACTCTCATTGAAGTTCTTGATAACAGGCATGAGTTCTTCCATCAGATGGGAGGACGGTTGTCTGATCACGGGCTCGACAGGTTCTATTTTACAAGCTTCACCGCTTCAGAGGTCAATAATATTTTCAAAAAACTGAATAATGGTGAACACATTACGGAAGAAGAATCGGAAAAATACAGGACAGCGGCAATGACTGAACTGTGCCGTATGAACCATAAAAGAGGCTGGACACAACAGTTCCATGTTGGTGCACTCAGGAACAATAATTCAAGGGCATTCCGACTTTTGGGACCTGACACAGGCTGGGATTCAATTGCAGCACCTCAGGATGCATTCAGAATGTCAAGATTCCTGAACAGTCTGGATGACACTGCACAGCTTGGTAAAACAATCCTTTACAATCTCAATCCTTCCGATAATGAGATGCTGATAACAATGGCAGGCAATTTCAATGACGGAACAACAGCAGTTAAGGTTCAGTTTGGTGCTGCCTGGTGGTTCCTTGATCAGAAGACCGGAATGGAAAAGCATATACGTGATCTTTCTTCCTTCGGACTTATGAGAAGGTTTGTAGGTATGGTTACCGACTCCAGAAGTTTCTTATCTTATCCACGTCATGAATACTTCAGAAGAGTAGTATGTAATTTCGTAGGGGAAGAGGTGGAAAAAGGAAATATTCCCGACGAAGAGGATCTGCTCAGGCCAGTAATTGAAGGTATTTCATACAAGAATGCGAAAGAGTATTTTGGATTCGGGAAATAAATCCTTTAACCACAAAGGACACAAAGGAAAACACTAAGAGCACAAAGGATTATATAAGACGAAACAGAATTAACTAATTAATAATCAACATATATGAATGAATTAAATATAAAGGATAAGGTTGCAGTTGTTACCGGCGGTGCCGGAGTCATCTGCTCCGAAATGGCAAAATCGCTTGCTGCCCAGGGTGTAAAAACGGTGGTACTCGATCTGAATAAGGAAGCTGCAATGAAAGTTGCATCAGATATCGAAAAGGAATACAAAACACCATGTATCGGAATATCTGCAAGTGTACTTGATAAAGCATCACTCGAAGCTGCCAGGAAAGAGATCCACGAAAAGTTCGGAGAAATAGATATTCTGGTGAACGGAGCAGGTGGAAATTCACCTTCTGCAACAACTAAAGTTGAGAAAATGGAAGGAAATGAGAGCCCTGAAGACACATTTTTCGGACTTCAGACAGAAGGGTTTGATAAGGTATTCGACCTTAATTTCAAAGGTACCCTTCTTCCTTCGATGGTTTTCGCTGCCGACATGGTCAAAAAGAGATCAGGAGTTATAATCAATATTTCATCAATGAACTCCTACAGGCCACTTACAAAGGTTGTTGCTTACTCTGCCGCCAAATCAGCTGTAAATAATTTCACCCTATGGCTTTCGGTTCATTTTGCAAAAGTTGGCATCAGGGTCAATGCTATTGCTCCAGGCTTTCTGCTTACAAACCAGAACAGGTTCCTTATGGTTGATGAGAAAACGGGAGGACCGACTCCAAGGGGCAGAAAGGTACTGAACAGCACTCCCATGGAGGCTTACTGCGTTCCGGAGGAACTGACGGGGACTTTGCTTTATCTTGCATCGGATCTTTCAAAAGCAGTTACAGGTGTAGTTATACCGGTGGATAAGGGGTTCAGTGCGTTCAGCGGGGTGTAGTTTTTTGACGGGACGGATTGCTTCGCTTCGCTCGCAATGACGGTAACTTCGATGTGACTTAGCGGGACTCGCAATGACAGTGGAGGCAGGGTAGTGAATCGGGACGGATTGCTTCGTCCCGCAGGAAGCGGGACTCGCAATGACGGTGGAGGCAGGGTAGTGAATCGGGACGGATTGCTTCGTCCCGCAGGAAGCGGGAC
>CAZWUB010000027.1:13277-15727 GCA_964637415.1 uncultured Rikenellaceae bacterium | reverse complement strand
GTGGAGGCAGGGTAGTGAATCGGGACGGATTGCTTCGTCCCGCAGGAAGCGGGACTCGCAATGACAGTAGCAGGTTAGGTTAGTTAGTAGTAAGAATTAAGTACAAAAGAGATGATATACTATCAGGGAGGTTCGGAAAATATGGTATTTGGGGCAAAGGAGCTTGAGAACGGTCTTTATACGGCGTTGGAGAAGCTCGGCCCGAGGAAAAAGGTTCTTGTCATACCGCCCGACTTTACACGGTTCCATTCAAGAGCGGGTGACATTACAAGCCTTCTGTATAAATATTATAAGGAGAATCTGAAAGATATCCTTCCGGCACTTGGTACACATGCGCCGATGACTGACCAGCAAATCGCTGAGATGTTCCCTGGTGTGCCGGAAGAACTATTCAGGATACATGACTGGAGAAAAGATGTTGTTACTGTGGGGACAGTTCCGGGAGAATATATTTCAGAGATAACCGGAGGTGCACTCGATTATTCATGGCCAGCCCAGCTTAATAAACTTGTTTTCAACGGCGGCCATGATCTTATTTTGTCTGTCGGACAGGTTGTCCCTCACGAAGTTATAGGAATGGCAAACTACAACAAGAACCTTTTCGTGGGTACCGGCGGTTCCGAGGGTATTAATAAAAGTCACTTTGTCGGCGCTGTTCACGGTATTGAAAGGATACTGGGAAAAGCTGACAACCCCGTAAGGAGAATGCTGAACTATGCTTCGGAACATTTTATTACCCATCTGCCCGTTGTATATATTCATACAGTAATAAGACGTGATGAAAATGGAAAACTTGTCATCTGCGGCCTTTATGTAGGAGATGATCCTGATGTCTTCTCCCTGCCTGCTTCTCTTTCCCTTAAGGTTAATTTCACTGTTTTTGAAAAACCTCTCGATAAAGTTGTTGTATATCTCGATCCATCAGAATTCAAAAGCACATGGCTTGGAAATAAAAGCATTTACAGGACCAGGATGGCAATGGCAGATAACGGTGAGCTGATCGTTCTGGCTCCCGGACTAAAGGAATTCGGAGAAGATAAGGAGATTGACAGGCTGATCAGAAAATATGGTTACAGGGGAACACCTGCAACACTTGAAGCTCTTAAACAGAATGAAGAATTAAACCAGAACCTGAGTGCAGCTGCGCATCTTATTCACGGCAGTACAGAGGGAAGATTTTCTGTTACATATTGCCCTGGTTTACTTACCAAGGAACAGATTGAATCTGTGAACTTTAAATATGCCGATTTGAATGAAGCATTAAAGAAATACGATCCTGAAAAGCTGAATGAAGGATTCAATACACTTTCTGACGGACAGGAAATTTTCTATATTTCGAATCCGGCAACAGGGCTCTGGAGTTCAAGAGAAAGACTGAAATAAACTGAAAATTTTCAGGTATGATCAAATGGGGCATCATCGGATGTGGAAATGTGACTGAAGTAAAAAGCGGACCTGCTTTTAACAAGGTCAAAGGTTCACATCTTGTAGCCGTAATGAGAAGAAATAAAGCTCTTGCAGAGGATTATGCCAGGAGACATGGCGTGCCAAAATTCTACAATAATGCCGGAGATCTTATAAACGATCCTGATATTAATGCCATTTATGTAGCGACTCCTCCCGGAAGTCATGCTGAATATGCAATAAAATCGATCGAAGCCGGAAAACCCGTTTATATAGAAAAGCCGATGGCACTAAATCATGCCGAATGTATGAAAATCAATGAGGCATCGGAGAAATATAAAATACCTGTCTTTGTTGCATATTACAGAAGAGCTCTTCCGGGATTTCTTATTGTTAAGGATTTAGTCAGCAAAGGATCGCTGGGCAGAATACGTCATGTATTCATTAAATGTTTCAAATCGCCATCGGAGGATGAATTATCGGGCAAAATTTCATGGAGAGTTCAGCCTGAAATTTCCGGAGGCGGACATTTTTTCGATCTGGCTTCACATCAGCTTGATTATCTTGATTTCCTTCTGGGGCCTGTACAAAGAGTTACATCAGTTGTACTTAACCAGGCTGGTCTGTATAAAGCCGAAGATTTTATTTCAGCATCATTTCTGTTCCCTCAGGACGTAGCCGGGACGGGGATATGGTGCTTCAGTGCAGCGCCTGAAAGCAATTGTGACATAATTGAAATAACAGGAGATAAAGGAAAATTGATTTTCTCAACTTTCAGCTTTGAACCGATTATCATGGAGAACAGCGAGGGCAGGAAAGAAATTATAAATGAAAGACCCGAACATGTACAGTATTACCTTATTGAACAGGTTGTGAAGGCACTTTCGGGGGAGGGGACGGCTGTATCAACTGGAATAACGGCGGCAAGGACGAGCAGGGTAATGGATGAGGTGGTGGCGGGGTACTATAGATGAGGAAAGTACTAATTAAACGGGACGGATTGCTTCGTCGCTTCGCTCCTCGCAATGACGGTAGCAGGGATGTGA
>CAZWUB010000027.1:0-13177 GCA_964637415.1 uncultured Rikenellaceae bacterium | reverse complement strand
TAATTATGAATAAACTATCAGACATAGGATTAATTGGACTTGCAGTGATGGGTGAAAACCTTGTACTTAATATGGAAAGCAAGGGTTTTCAGGTTACTGTATTTAACCGTACAACGCAGAAAGTTGATGATTTTCTTGCAGGAAGGGCTAAAGGAAAAAAGATCATCGGAGCACATTCTATAGAAGAGCTTGTAAGATCACTCGCAAGGCCCAGGAAAATAATGGTAATGGTGAAAGCCGGATCGGCAGTCGATGATATGATAAACACTCTTATTCCGCATCTTGAGAAGGGTGACATAATCATTGACGGTGGCAACACACATTTCCCGGATACAAACAGACGAACCGCCCTGGTTGAAAGCAAGGGCCTTCTTTATATCGGAACCGGTGTTTCAGGGGGAGAAGAAGGTGCACTTCTGGGTCCGTCAATAATGCCGGGCGGATCAAAGGCAGCATGGCCATTTGTAAAACCTATATTCCAGGCAATTGCTGCCAAGGTCGATAATGGTACTCCCTGCTGCGACTGGGTTGGAGAAAACGGGGCAGGACATTTTGTAAAAATGGTTCACAACGGGATCGAATACGGCGATATGCAGCTTATCTGTGAAGCATACCAGATAATGAGAGACCTGCTCGGAATGAATGCCGACGAGATGCATCTTGTATTTAAGGAATGGAACACAGGTGAGCTTGACAGTTACCTTATCGAGATAACCAGGGATATTCTGGCATACAAAGACGAAGATGGCCAGCCGCTTGTTGATAAAATCCTTGATACGGCAGGACAGAAAGGAACGGGTAAATGGACAGCCGTGACAGCTCTCGACCTTGGCATTACGCTAACCCTCATCGGAGAGGCTGTCTTTGCAAGATGTCTCAGCGCAGTGAAGGATGAAAGGGTGAAAGCATCAGAAATATTAAATGGCCCTTCGGCAAAATTCAGCGGAAACAGGGCGGAATTCATTGACGATCTGAAAAATGCACTATATGCATCAAAAATAGTATCTTATGCTCAGGGATATTCACTTATGAAAGCAGCAGCTGCTGAATATAAATGGGATCTAAACTATGGTGGTATCGCTCTGATGTGGAGAGGCGGATGTATTATTAGGTCCGCTTTCCTGGGAAAAATAAAAGAAGCCTTTGATAAAGATCCCTCAATAAACAACCTCCTTCTCGATCCTTTCTTCAAGGAGAAGGTTGAAAAATCACAAAAAGGATGGAGAAATGTTGTGTCAGCTGCAGCAACAAACGGTATTCCGGTTCCGGCAATATCGTCAGCACTGGGGTATTTCGACGGGTACCGTTGTGAAAGACTGCCTGCAAATCTGCTTCAGGCTCAGAGAGATTATTTCGGAGCTCACACCTATGAGCGCTTAGACAAACCAAGGGGTGAGTTCTTTCATACAAACTGGACAGGCAGGGGCGGAACTACAGCTTCATCTACATACAATGTATAATTCAGTAACAACCTTAAAAATATGACAGAAACTAAAAAGTTCAGTAACTACAGATGGACTGTTTGCGCTCTGATCTTCTTTGCGACAACAGTGAACTACCTCGACAGGCAGGTAATCGGGATCCTGAAGCCACTGCTGGAATCGGATCTCGGAATAGGTGAAAAAGATTATTCACACATTATAATGGCCTTCCAGCTATTATATGGTGTTGGAATGGTCATTGCCGGAAGGCTGATCGATAAATTCGGGACCAAGATCGGATACGGTGTCTCCGTTATATTATGGAGTATTGCAGCAATGGGTCATGCCCTAGCAAAAGGTGTATGGGGTTTCGGATTCTGGAGAGGTTTCCTCGGAGTAAGCGAAGCCGGCAACTTTCCTGCAGCTATCAAAACTGTGGCAGAATGGTTCCCGAAAAAAGAAAGAGCCCTTGCAACAGGGATTTTCAACTCGGGAACAAATGTCGGAGCAATACTGGCACCGATTGCCATTCCCGCTATTGTGGTAGCATGGAATTGGCAGGCGGCATTTATAATCACCGGAGCAATCGGATTTATCTGGGTAATCCTCTGGTTCATTTTCTATGAAATACCGGAAAAACATAAAAAGGTTTCCGCAGCTGAACTTGAATACATTCACAGTGATGTGGATGAACAGGCTGAAACAAAAGAAAAGGTTTCCTGGCTCCAGCTTCTCAAGTATCGCCAGACATGGCTTTTCTTCATTGGAAAAGGTCTTACCGACCCTATTTGGTGGTTCTATCTGTTCTGGATCCCCGGCTGGCTGTCAACTGTCAGAGGGACAGGACTTAGCTTATCATCTTTCGGATTGCCCCTGGCTTTCATCTATACAATGACCACAGTAGGAAGTATTGGAGGAGGATGGGTTTCAGGATATATGATTAAAAAGGGAATGACTCCTTTTAAGGCAAGAAAGTGGACTATGCTGATCTTTGCATTGCTTGTTGTCCCGATAGTTTTTGCATCATCCGAAGGCATAAGCACATGGGGTGCAGTATGTCTGATTGCTCTCGCTGCATCATCACATCAGGCATGGTCAGCAAATATCTTTACAACAGTATCCGATGCATTTCCGAAGAAGGCGGTAAGCTCTGTTACAGGAATAGGCGGAATGGCAGGTGCTGTCGGCGGCGCATTTATTTCATATATCGCCGGAGGTATACTCCAGCATTTCAAAGACCTGGGTCATATCGAAACAGGTTATGTTGTAATGTTCGCCATTGCAGGAAGCATGTACCTTCTTGCATGGTCTATAATGTTCTTTTTCGCACCCAAAAATAAAACCGTAGTTCTGGATTAAATGAAAAAATTAGGAAAATATTCTTTAGGGATGGGCGACAGGTTCGGCCATCAGGGAAGTGCCCAGCTTGCTGCAATAATTGAAGCCGGTAAAAAAGGTATAGACATCACCCCTGTCTGGAATAAATCAAACAGGGAACATATGATAATAGGCACTGAACCCGGTGATGTAAGAAAGGAAGCGGATGATGTAACTGAAAAAGCCGGTTTTACCAAGCCATATTTTGTTGATGCCGATCATATTAATATGGATAACGTCGACAAATTCATCGAAAGCTCGGATTTCTTCACAATTGATGTAGCATCTTATATTGGCAAAAAGGCTGATGAGGATGCAATCCGGAATTTTATTTCAGGTTGCTCAAAATATGCAGGCGAACTGAAGATTGAAGGGATCAGTCCTTATCCTGTCGTGACGACTTCACAGATAAATGAAATTGCAGAAAAGTTTCTGTTTGCAATAAAAAAGGCAGGTGAGATTTACAGGAAAATAGAGGCTGCAAAAGGCAAAGGCAATTTTATAGCTGAAGTATCAATGGATGAAGTACCTTCACCACAAACACCAGTTGAGCTTTTCTTCATCCTTAAAATGCTGGGAGAGGAAAATATCCCGGCACAGACAATAGCACCAAAATTCTCGGGACGATTCAATAAAGGAGTCGATTATGTTGGTGATCCGCTGAAATTTGCTGCCGAATTTGAAGCTGACCTTATGGTAATTGATATGGCAATCAAAGAATTCGGCCTTCCTGAAAACCTCAAAATGAGTGTCCATTCCGGGTCGGATAAATTTGCAATCTATCCTTACATTGGATCAATAATTAAAAAGCACAATAAGGGCATTCATCTTAAAACTGCGGGTACCACATGGCTTGAAGAAGTTATTGGCCTGGCTGAATCAGGAGGAGAGGCACTCGTATTCGTAAAAGATGTATATGCCAAAGCTCTTGAGAAGATCGAAGAACTGTGCGCACCTTATGCAGACGTTATAGATATCAATGTATCCGCACTTCCTTCAAAAAATGAAGTGTCCGGCTGGAACAGTACCAGATTTGCAGCTGCATTGAGGCATGTTCCGGGTAATCCTGACTACAATTCCAATATCAGGCAGCTGATCCATGTGGGCTATAAGCTTGCTGCAATGAAAATGGAGGAATTCTTCAGGCTGCTTGATGCAAATGAGAAAACTGTTTCTGAGTGTGTCTATGAAAATATGTATGACAGACACATCTGCAGGCTATTCGACATTAAATAATTATTGAACATAACCCGTGATAAGTTTCCTCCCGTCTAAAGCGGGGGGAAATTTTTTGATTCTCTTCAGGATTTCTTCAGCAATTACTTTCTGCCCGTCAACAGTAAGATGAATTCCATCTTTCGAATATTTATCCCACTCCGGCAATAATCCGGAGTAGATATCAATAAAGTAAGCTCCGTTTTTATCTGCTATTTTTTTGAACCTTGGCTGTAACCATGCCATCCGGGCAGCTCCGCCATGATATTTTTCTATCATCTTCTCATCCCTGCCAACAGGTGGTGGTGAAACAACAACTACAGATGATAGATTTTCAGTAATAACCGGATGCTTCTTAATCAGCTTAAGCATTTTTTCAAAATTATCCGGAACAACCCTGAGGCTGTCATTGAAAACTGCTTTACAATCATTTGTTCCGAGCATTATAACAACTGCGTCAATTTTCCCCAAAGCTTCTCTCCCCTCACTGATGAATCTGTCGATGTTCCGGAGAGTGTTAAGGCTCTTCTGTCCGTTGTTGTCAAACCCGATTGTATTCCCTGATATTGAAGTATTGTATATGAAATTATTAAAATCCATAACCTTCATCTGCTCTACCCAGCCATCAGGTGCAGCTCCGTTTGAATCGCCGATTATCAGAATGTTCTTTCTTTCCAGATGATCAAGGGCCACGTCAGTCAGTTGTTCGTGTCCTCCCTCAAAAATTGTAATCTTTATCCTGTCCTTATAGCTCTTTTCATAATGTATAAGTCTGTTCCCAATCGATTTACCTGGTTTGTTCCTGAAATTCCTTGAAGTGATCATTTCAAGAATGTCCTGATCGGGGATCAGCGCATTTTCTTCCGCCGGGTTAAAATCTTTAACGACTTTATTATAGAACAATAAACTATGGGTTATTGGTACCGATCCTGTATAGCCATCATGAATTCCGGCATAAATGTTCAGTTTGCTGAATTTCCTCTTTTCAACAGGGGTTTTCATATAATAGGGCGATCGTTGTATAGCCTCATCCAATCCGACAGAATAGTTCTTTTCATCAGTCCATCCTCCTGTAACTTTAGAAATATCTTTTGAATAATTTGACTTTCTTCCTTCTGACTCATAGAACCATTTAACGAGATCTGATATTGCGACCCAGGCTGAAAAGGTCTTTATTTCAACAGTTGAATTCATATATGCCAGCAAAGTTGCATATCCTCCGCCACTGGAGCCCACGACATGGATTCCGGTCATGTCTACATTTGCATTATTTATTGCATAGGTCAGCGCATCATCAATATCTCTGATAACTTCAGGGCTTCCACATGCCACCGGCTTATCATTTTTCCCACGGAAATCCGGATGAATGTAATTGTAGTTTTTCTCAAGGCACTGCCAGACCAGTGTATCTTTCTGGTCATAGCCACCGCTCCAGGTATGAAGACTGACAACCAGCGGGCGGGCCTCCTTTCCTGATGCTTTCATAAACATAAAAGTCTGAAGGCTGCCGTCTTCTGAAGAAATAACTTCTATCTTTCTGCAATTTGGAGGCCATGACGAAGATACAGGATCATCACCAGCAGAACTGGTCTGTGCAAATCCTGATTGTGGCAGAAGAAGAGCAATTAATGCAATGATTTCAAAAAAGATCCTTTTCATTTCTTTATATTTTTCAAATCTGAATAATCAAGAATAAGAACCCTGATATTTAAAGCCTGTATAGCTTAAATTTAATTTGAACGATATAAAGGTTTTACAGGTTTAATACCAAGTTCAACTGCAACCCGGATTGATTTATTTATATCATTTACAAGTGGAAAATCGACACCTGATTCAAATAATGTTTTTATTTCCTCCGGTGAATCAGTTCCAAAAAAATTAATCCTCACTCCATTATCTTTCAATTGTCTGGTATGATCAGGCAGTTCAGGCTGGATTGGTTGTCTGAGCTGAATAAAGTCGGATTTTGAATTAATTGTTTCACTTACATATTCAGCATCCTCTTCCTGTCTGTCCATATTACAGATCATTACATCCGGGACAGCCTGTCTTGCGAGCCCGGCTGCAGCCTTACTACAGGCCAAAAATGCCTGATGAAGTCTGTTTTCCGATTCAATTTTCTTAGCGACCATAACCGGAAGATCCCCCTCACCTTTCAGATGGATATTCAGCCAGACATTTACAGGCATAACAGCAAGAACTTCATCTATTGTGGGAATCTTTGTTCCGGCAAATTCATCTGCCTTCCAGCTACCTGCATCAAGCTCCTTTATCTGTTGAAGTGTAAATTCAGATACTTTCCCGGTTCCATTGGTTGTCCTGTCTACCGTTTCATCGTGGATAACAACCATTTTCTTATCCTTTGTGAGGAAAACATCAAACTCGATCATATGGGCACCGGCATTTACAGCCTCAAGAAAAGCCGGTATCGTATTTTCAGGATGGGTTTCCATTGCTCCACGGTGCGCACACAATCCCTTCTCCGGCAGGATTATGTGTTCATTTGTACAACCGACTGATAACAGGAATACTATGATTATTAATTCTTTAATGGTTTTATGCATAACAACTTCTTTAAAAGTATGACCTGATGTCAGAGCATGAGTGGTATTGAAACTAAAGTCCTTTCAGATAATTTGTACCATAAGGATATCGTTGCTCCCTTTTCACCATCGAGTTGGCAAGGTCGTTATTTGTGAAATGTTCTGTTTCAGGATCCCACTGAAGAATCCCTGGTACCTTCATTGCAATATGGCTAATAAGACAGACTGTACAGGACCGGTGGCCGACTTCAACCGGAGAAATTGGTTGTTTACGGCTTTTAATACAATCGAGCCAGTTGCCATGATGTTCTGTGCTCTCATAAAGTCTGATCTCTGTATCTTTTATTACAGAGGTAAGTATTCCGGGATCGCTTGCATCAAGTTTTGTCTGGTGGGCATGTGAAACAAATATCCAGCCTTCATCTCCTTCATACCTTATACCATAGGGGTAACCTCCGCTTACAAGCATTGTAATATCATTTTTATATTCGGCTTTTACCATGCAATCGCCATGGACATCCCAGAGACCTGACCGCGGGAACTGAGTAACAGCCTGAACCGATACCGGACCAGTATATTCAGTATCCATTCCCCATGCTGAATAATCAAAGAAATGCGATCCCCATCCTGTTATCATCCCTGCACCAAACTGTTCACAGCGTAGCCAGCCGGGACGGGAATAATCATTTTGAGGATGAACCCTCATCTCGGTATAATAGACCTCAGGAGTTGACCCGAGCCACATATCATAGTTAAGGTTTTCAGGAATTTTCATTTCGGGCGCATCCGGTCCGGGCGGATCACCGGGAAGTCCTATTTTCACCGTATGGATCTTACCTATCCTTCCGTTGCGGACAAGTTCTGCGGCCCGTCTGTATTGAGGATCCCGCGACCTGCACTGTGCGCCAACCTGTAGAATAACGCCCTTTTTCCTGACAACATCACTTAACAGTCTTCCTTCTGCAATTGTAAGAGTAAGAGGTTTCTGTAAATAGATATCTTTTCCGGCCAGTGCGGCTTCTATCGCAGGCTGTGCATGCCAGTGGTCAGGTGTACTTATAATTACGGCATCAATTTCCGGATCGAGTATTAGGTCATGGTAGTCTTCATATGTCTTAACATTCACATAATTTGAACTACCTGTTTTCTTTGTATAAAGATCTTCGATGAATTTCTTTCCCTCTGCAAGTCGTTTCCTGTCAATATCACAGGCCGCGATTACCCTCGCATTTTCAAGGTTAATGATATCCGGCAGATTATGCTCTCTCGCAATTCGTCCGCAGCCTATCTGTCCGATGTTGATAATATTACCCGGGGCATTTTTCCCATAGAAATTAGGAACGACCTCCGGAATTATGATTGTTCCTGCGGAAGCGGTAATGGCGTTTTTAACAAATGACCGTCTCTTCATATTGTTGCTTTTAAGTATTATTCATTCTTTCAGTATACTCTTCCCTTCTTCAGGATCCCGAGTCTGTCAAGTTCATCGTTAATGAACAGGCAATTTAATAAATTATAATCAGGTTCAATATGGTATGCGATTTTCAGGTTGCCATTATTATTATCTTCCAGGGTCTTATAAAGCCATTTCTTTATTTCTACCGTATCAGTACCCTCCGACAGCAGTTCTGAAGGTGGAAATACATTTATCTCAAAATCATTTCCCATCAGTTCCCTGATCATCGCCAGTGATGTATTTGATCCGGTATCAATAATTTTGAGATTTTCAACCCGGCATATTGCATTCATTACATGATCGGCATTACCGCAGCTGTGAAGACGTATCGCTCCGAATTCCCTTCCGATCCTGCTGATAAATGGTGTCACAAACTCGATGTAACCGGCTTCATCTATCATGGTACCGGAACATTCACCTACATGAACTGAAGTGACAGGTATATTACCCAGTTCTGAAAAGAATTTAATGACATGGATATAAACATCAGTTATCCAGCTATGGATCCCTTTCACCAGATCAGGTTCTATCATCATCAGAGTAAATATATCCTGTCCGATGAATTTCATTGATGTTGTAATTATTCCATGAATTGTAGCCCGCCCGGAAGTGTCCCAGAAAAAAGGAGGAATGATCCTGCATCCCGGATATTTAGCCAGGGCACTTCTATACTGGTCTTCAAGATCTTTCAAAAAGGGTAGATTCATTACCCCTTTTATTTCAGGAAGTTCTTCCGGACTTTTTATATCTCTGAGAGGGTATCCTTTTACGTCTGAATCCTTATCTTCCGAAAATACAAATTCCGCTCCGAGAGCTGCAGCAATTATCATATTCGGCTGGATAGCTCCCACCAGCATCATATCCGGAACGACATATTCAGCCTGGACAAGGTTATCTTCCATATTATAGATAGGGTAATCGGGGAATCTGCTTTTAATGAAACTATGGCAGGCTTCATCCTGTTTCATCCTGTAATAAGGATCCAGATAATATTGAGAGTTAAAATTAAAACCTCCTTGTTTATGGAGCCATCCCTTGGATACGCTCGCCTGTACTTTGATCATGATACTAGATATTTTTGCCTATTCTATGTCCTCTCAGAGCATAAAACAGGATATAGAAATAGAATGGAATAATTACTAAATAAGCCGTTTTAGGATCAACAGCATCTGCAAGACGGCCATATAAAAGAGGTACCAGGGCACCACCCAGATTTCCGATTATGAGAAGGGAGGAACCGATCCCGGTGAAGCGACCCAATCCTTCAATGGCAAGCGGCCATACCGAAGGCCATATAAGGGAATTTGCAAGGCCAAGCAAAGCAATAAAAACAACCGAACTCATTTTTGGCGAAATAACTGCAGCAATTGTCAGTATTATACCAAGTACCGCACATATTTTCAGGGCATTGCTCTGTGAAAGGTAGCGGGGTATAGCGATAATACCTATTGTATATCCGATTATCATTGCAACCATTGTCATTGATGTAAAATATTTTGCGATTGAGATGGGTATCCCCTGACTGAGACCATAGCTGATTATTGTATCTCCTGCCACTATCTCAAGTCCCACATCGCAAAAGATCGCAATAACTCCCAGAAGCAGGTACGGGAACTGAAAAATTGATGTCCTTCTTTCCGTCCCGGTGTTCGCTGTTGATACATTCTCTTTGTCCGGATCAAGTTCGGGAAGCTTCGAGATTTTCACCATAATCCCGATAAAAGCAAGGATAACAGCCATGCCGATGTATGGAATGACTACTCTCCGGGCAAGTTCATCGAGCATTACTGACCTTTGCTGTTCATCCATATCCATGAGCTTTGCCATCAATGCATCGCCGTCACTTAATGCCATTACACCAAACAATAAAGTAGCAATAATACCTGCCGATTTGTTGCATATCCCCATAATGCTGATCCTTTGTGCGCCGCTTTCCAACGGACCAAGCAGCGTAATATAGGGATTTGAGGCAGTCTGCATTATTGCCAGTCCGCAGCCCATTATGAACAATCCCGACAGAAAAATGAGGTAAGTCCTTGTTAAAGCTGCAGGTATAAACAATAATGCTCCCACTGACATTATGAACAATCCGATCATCATCCCTGATTTGAGTCCGGTACGCTTGAGTACCCATGATGATGGAACTGCCATTATTACATATGCAATATAAAAAGCAAATGCCACAAGGTAGGACTGGAAATGATTAAGCTCACATGATATCTTCAGGTAAGGTATCAGTATACCGTTAAGCCAGGTGACAAAACCAAAAATGAAAAAGAACAAACCTATTGTTCCGATTGTGATCCAGTTCGCTTGTTTTACCTGTCCGCCCTGACTTGTCTTCTCCATCATGTTATTGTTTTCTTAGAAATTACCTGATTCCGGTTTTAATAGTATTTAAAGATAGCTATCGTATCAGGATTTTACTTTATTTTAACATATTAAAATTGAAATAATGAAACCCGCATGTTTTTCAAACGAAAACAAGAATGAAAATAATTTACTTAACATGCGGGTTCCATGTGACCTTTAAAATCGAAATTATTTACACATGAAATTCAGATTTTCAATCCTGCTATCTTCAACAATCCTGATTATTACCTGTTTCTCATGCTCTGAACAGGTCAACAGTTTTGAATACAGCTCAGGATTTTATAAAATCCAGCTAAGTGATTCTTTACCCTTTATAAAGTATTTTTCTGTTGATGGATTGGGCAAAAATCAATTGGATAACAACATTATCGGATGGAAACCCTTACAGTCTGACGGAGAATTTGAACTCAGAAAGATATCCGGAACGGAAGTAAAAATTGTGAAGAAAGGAAGACCTTCAGAGGTACTTTGGTCCCTGAAATTTGAGGATCAGCAATTCACTGTCACATCATTTCATTCCGGTGTTTCATCTGCAAATTTTCCTGATTTCAGGTTTGACAAGAATAAGAATCATGCCACGCTGCTGGGACTTATGCCTGTCAAAGGAAAAACAAAACTTCCGGCACTTCTGCATCTGCCCGATATGGGCACATTCAGGCTGACATCTGACAAACCCGGGGCTGTTGTTAACTATAATGCAGGGCGTTACCAGGGGAGAGGACATATTTCAGTACAACTCCCGGGAGCTACGGGTAAAACTGATCCCTTAAGTTATACATTCTGTATCGCACATATTTATCGAGATTTTGAAGGCGTTGAAGAGGAAAAATATTCCGGCTACCGGCGTAATTATTTGAATCTATATCAAATTAATCCGGTTTTCAGGGTACTTGCCAATAATTCCTGCAGCGACCCGGTGGCATTCACTTTATATATGTCGTCGATGCTGGCACTCAATACTCCACCTCTGACCGATTCGCTGACGGCTCTTGATCTGGTAAAGATGTCTGTTGAAAGATATCTGAATGGGATGAAAGGGTATGGACTTGTCGGATACGGAAAGGATAACTATGAAGGGACTGAGGTTGCAGGATGGAATTCTCCTTTTAATTCACTTGATTCATATCCGTCGCTTATTATAGCGGCATGCAATTATATAAAAGGTTCAGGCGATAAAGAATGGGCTGAAAGATATTATCCAAAGATAAAAGAGTGGATGGATGCCCAGATGAAAAGAGATAAGGACCGGAACGGGATCGTTGAATATGAACTGAGTGGTAATTCAGGATCATGGGACGGGCATATAAGACCGGCGAACTGGTGGGATACAATAGGTTTTGGGCACGAGGATGCTTTCAGCAATACAATTACATTTGAAGCGCTGAATCTGATTGTTTTCGTGGCTGAGATGCTTGGCAATAATGAAGATGCTGAAATATACAATAAGCTGGCCGGAAAGATGAAGGCTTCATTTTTCAACAACTTCTTCAATCCTGCTACCGGTGTTCTGGCAGGGTGGAAAAGCAAAGACGGGAAGCTGCATGATTACTATTTTGTGATGGTGAACGGTATGGCAGTGTATTATGATCTGGTGCCGAAGGAGAAAGAGAAGGACATACTGATGGCACTCTGGAATAAAATGGTTGAAGTTGGTTACAAGGATTTTTCTCTTGGACTGCCGGGTAATCTTATTTCTGTGAGAAAAGAAGATTATACACATCCTGATCCCCGCTGGGGTGGTGGTCATCTCGAGGATGGAAGTGATGCCTTTCAGCGATATGAGAACGGAGGGGCATCGCTCAACTGGACCTATTTCACCCTTATGGCATATAAAAAAGCAGGGCTTGAGGAGCAATACAGAACAATTGCCGATGGTATTCTGAAGGGTATCGATGAAGGTTCATTCCAGGGATTATGTAAAGAAGGAGGAATGACGAAAGACTGGAAAACATGGGATGGTAAATGCTGGGGTTATGAAGGTTTTCTGTGTGATGGTTATCTGGTTATTTCGGCGCTTAATCCGGATATAAGGGGTAATTAAGAATATAGCTTCTATAATTCATCTCCTTTGTGAATCCTTTGTGTAATCCTTTGAGCGCCTTTGTGGTTATTTTTTTTTACCACGAAGGGCACAAAGGTTATCACAAAGTAACACAAAGGAATACAGTAGATTAAGAGTATTTATGAATTAAATAGAATAGATAAAATAAAAGTAAGCTTCTACGGTAACAATGATTTCTAAAAAATCCTAAATTGTAGTTTCTTTCAGATGTTATTGTCAGTCACCATTGAAAATTATGTTTTACTGATTTTCAAATGGCAATACAATATGTGACTGACGGGGCTGTGCTATAATTGTATCTAGCAAGTCAATACTAAAGACAAGGATAAGAGCCTGCAACGAAAAAGCTGAGTCTGGTTTACGGCTGTGGATTACGAAGGAGTGAAGTCCCGGAATTATTACCTTCAGACATTGACCGGGACAGGCAATTGATACATATCAGGCAGTCGAAAGGATTTAAGGATCGTTTAGTACCGCTTTCGGATAAGCTGGTACAGATGATTGATCTTTATCTATTGCATTACAAGACTGAAAGATATTTGTTATTGGGTCATAAGAGCAGTCGCACCACAGAGATATACACCCATGTAACGACACACAGCATTCAGAAAATCCGTAGTCCGTTTGATGATTTATGATCAGAGCCAAGTTTTATATATTTACCTTTATCTACCTGATAACTCCAAAAAAGGTAGATTATCAGTAACTTTGGTACACATATAAATAATTA
>CAZWUB010000026.1:27701-33290 GCA_964637415.1 uncultured Rikenellaceae bacterium | reverse complement strand
GATTAACAAATATCGTAAAAAAGAAGAAATTACACAGAGGAAATCCGGAGGTTCAGTAGAGTAGAGCGAGAAGGAGTAAATAAACTCCTTCTCTGCCCCCTCGTCGAACCGTACGTGCAGTTTTCCCGCATACGGCTCTCCTATAAATTTCGTCATTAGCATTCACAAGCGAGTTAGAGGATAAACAAATTTTGTTGGATCAATTAATCCAAACTTAGTAACAAGTACTTCAAAGGCATTTTGTCTGTAAAGCCTGCTTTTCCTCTGACTCTTGCGATTAAAATACCGATATAAACGGTCGTTGAGGTAAGACCGGAGTCGCCGTTTACTCATGGCCGGATAACTTACACCAGGTATACTGAAGTAGTTGAGCCACCCCCGTATCATTGTGTTCAGGCCCCTTGCAATCTCTTCCGCCTTGTAGTGTCCGTGCGTTCTCAGGTATTCTTTTACCTTGTCCCGGATTTTCTGTTCAGACTTCTTACTTGGCATGATATTCCAGTAACGAAAGATCCTACCTTTGATATCTTTGTCATATCTGATCATAAATCCAAGAAAGTTAAAGCTTTCTTTCCGTGCATCAATATGTCGGGTTTTACTTTCATTAAGGCTTAACCCCATTCGCTGCAATAGATTCTTAAGCTTTACTAACACTTCTTCTGGTAACTTCTTACCCATTAACACAAAATCATCTGCATAGCGTACTATTCGCACTCCGTGCTTACTGAACAAGCTTCGGGTATTATTTACTATCCTGTCTATCAGGTGAAAGTAAATATTTGCAAGTAGTGGTGATATTACTCCTCCCTGCGGCGTACCCTGATTTCCTTTTCCACTTCTGTACTGTCCATCCTCGTAAATCGGGACTTTCAGCCATTTGTTTATCAGCTTCAGTATCCTCGGGTCAGCTACTCGCTGCCTTAGTGCTATCTGTAGCTTGTCATGTGGTATCGTATCAAAGTACTTGCTCAGGTCAGCATCATAAACCTCTGACTTGCCTTCCTTCAGATGCTCCTTTATCGCCGTTATCGCATCTTTCGAACTGCGTCCCGGACGAAAACCATACGAACTATCCTCAAAGTCCGATTCAAATATCGGCTCAAGTATCATCTTACATACTGTTTGTGCTATCCTGTCCCTGACAGTTGGAATACCCAGCGGACGTTTTCCGCCATTGGCTTTGTCTATCATTACTCTTTTGACTGCATGTGGCTGGTACGTCTGCTTCCTTATTTCCTCTCCCAGTTCTTTAAGATAAATATCCGCCCCGATACGCTCCACCTCTGCTATGGTAACTCCGTCTACTCCGGGTGATCCACCATTTGCTCTCACTTTTTTCCATGCCTCTCGCAACATATACGGAATGAACATCTTGTCATACAATACATAAAATTTGTACTCTCGCTCTTGCTTGGCTTTCTGATATAGTTTCTCCTGTAATATTGACACCCTTTCTGCATCCGGTATCTGGCCACGTCGTCTTTTAAACAACTCACCCTGTTCCGGCGCTCCAACTTTTTCCTGATCCATTTCTGTCAATTCTGTCTGGTCTATATTCTTTGAAACTTCATTTATAGCAATGCCCCTTCGCTCCTCCCGCTTTTACCTTTTCGGGTATCTTCACTACTACGAGCATATCCGACTCCCTCGCCTGCGGCCGACTTACCGCAGCGTTAGGGCCTCCCGCGTTCATGCGCTACCTTCGTCCTGCACGCAACACCGCTTTACTCCGAGTATCTGATGGATTGCATATTGCCATTTCTTCATCCATCATTTCAGGTTTCATCATCTCTGGCAGACTGACCGATACCACTTGTGTAACGAAGCCTCTATGATGCAGCTTACAGGAACCGTAACACCTGAGCTTCACAAAGTCCATTTCTGGCCAGTGTGTCAGGTGTACTTCAACCTGAACGGCAAATTGGGTTGTAAGGTTCTTTCATCCTTATAGGTATTTAATTATATTTACGCACGCCTCGTGGCGCACCAGAGAGACACTGAGGATACACAGAGATCCACAGAGATCAAATTTCTTAACTCTGTGTGGCTCTGTGACTTCTCTGTGTAACTCTGTGTAATTGAAAGTTATCCTTATTAATGTTCCCATAGTTTAGTGATGGGTGTATGACTTTGTGGTAAAAAAAACAATTCACCTGCAATTTACAAAGATTATCCCGGTTTGATGCGCCTGTCAACGCTCAAATTTTTCCTTACCCTGCCAACCGTTTACTTTTTCAGCTAATTTTGTGGACTGAAGCAATATAAAAAACTTTGGACACTGACATAACCATTATCGGGGCAGGAGTTATAGGTCTTGCCATCGGGGAAAGACTCTCCGGAAACTTCAGCAACCTCTTTATTATCGAAAAACATCCGACATTCGGCCAGGAGACAAGCAGCCGTAA
Source organism: uncultured Rikenellaceae bacterium (assembly GCA_964637415.1). GTDB lineage: Bacteria > Bacteroidota > Bacteroidia > Bacteroidales > VadinHA17 > LD21. The sequence continues at coordinate 30,885 of CAZWUB010000026.1, read as the reverse complement.
CAGCGAAGTGATCCATGCAGGAATTTATTATCCCCAGGGTTCTCTGAAGGCAATTCTTTGTGTGGAAGGTAAAGTTCTTCTTTATGATTATTGCAGGAAGCATGACATACCATTTAATAATTGCGGCAAGCTGATTGTTGCCACAACACCTGAAGAAGTAACGGTCATTGAAGGCATAAGGGAAACGGCACGAAAGAATGATGTTGATCTTGAGATTATGGAGAAGGATGAAATTGCTGCCCTGGAGCCGAATATTTTTGCAATGAAGGCTTTATATTCCCCTACGACCGGCATTGTTGACACACATTCGCTAATGAAGCAGTTTGAGACTGTGATCATAAATAACAGCGGACAGATTGCCTATGGAAGCGAAGTCACAGGTATCAAAAAGCTGAGTGAGGGGTATGAGATCACAGTACTTGATGCCGATAAACAGTATTTCAGCTTTACAACCAGGATACTTATAAACTCCGCCGGTCTGACCGCCGATAAGATCTCTGAAATGACCGGGATAAAGGATGAAAAGCTGGCTATCCACTTCTGTAAAGGAGAATATTTCAGGGTGAATCCCCCGAAAAACAGGCTTGTTAAGAGACTGATCTATCCTGTACCACATCATAATATGGAGGGTATTGGCATACATGTGACTATTGATATGGCAGGGGGAGTAAAGCTGGGTCCCGATGTAACATATCTCAAATCAAATGATTATGATTACCGGGTTACAGCTTCAAAACAGGAAGCGTTCTGGAAATCTGCAAGGAAATTCCTTCCGTTTCTTGAATATGATGACATAGCCACCGAAATGGCCGGGATCAGACCAAAAACCCAGAAAGAAGGTGATCCAATCCGGGACTTTTATATTATGGAAGAGAGCGAAAGAGGTTACAATGGATTCATAAACCTTGTAGGGATGGAATCGCCGGGACTCACATCCTGCCTTGCAATAGGAAATTATATTCATAATCTTGTAAGCAATATCAAATAAAACAATTATTTTTAGTCTGGTTTTTTCCATGATAATAAAAAAGGAGGATGAAATGAAATCGTTGCTCACATACAAACAGCTGTTTTTAATAATATCGTTTGCACTTATTACTGCGGCTCTTTCCGGTCAGAATAATAAAACGGGAGATGCATATGTTCCGGAAGTCGGACAACAGGGAAAAGACGTTGTATGGGTTCCGACACCTCAGGAGCTAGTCGACACAATGCTTGCAATCGCTAAGGTTACACCTGCCGATTTTCTGATTGACCTGGGTTCAGGTGACGGGAGAACGGTGATCTCAGCGGCCAAGAAAGGCGCCAGGGCGATGGGTATTGAATATAATCCCGACATGGTTAAGCTGTCACGAAGAAATGCCGAAAAGGAAGGTGTTGCAGGCAAAGCAGAATTCATCGAAGCCGACCTCTATGAAGCTGATCTTTCAAAAGCTACAGTGATAACAATGTTCCTGTTACCTGAAATAAATCTTAAACTCAGGCCCAGGATCCTTGACCTTAAACCGGGTACGAGGATCGTTTCCAACACTTTTACAATGGGTGAATGGGAAGCTGACAGGGAAGTAACAACCGATGACAACTGGAACAGCTGGAATACAGCTCTTTTATGGATTGTCCCGGCAAAAGTTGAAGGAATCTGGAAACTGGGAAAGGATGAACTCGTAATAACACAGGATTTCCAGATGATCAGGGGCAAGCTCAATCATAACGGAAAATCATTGACAATAACTGACGGGAGACTCAGTGGTAATGATATAACCTTCAAAGCCGGAGATTATCTTTATACCGGAACTGTAAATGGCAGCAAAATATCAGGAAAAGTCTCAAATTCGGTTCTTGGAAATACAAGCGACTGGGTGGCGACACGCTGATCAGGGTACAATTCTTTTCAAATCTTCTGCTTACTTTTCAGAAGCTTATGAAGATCTGCCATCTCATCGCGGTATCTTGCGGCTTCGATAAAATTAAGTTCTGAAGCTGCTTTCTCCATATTTTTCCTGGTTTTATTAATGGCTTTTTCAAGAGCTTCCCGGTTCATGTATTTTATGACCGGATCAGCTGCAATATCCGCGCGTTCGGGTTCAATATAAGCTTTAACCGAAACACCCTTTTTACTGAGACCGGCAAGAATACTTCCGGTCTTTCTGACGATCTGAGCGGGTATAATACCCATTTCATCATTATATTTCATCTGCTTTTCCCGACGGCGGTTTGTTTCATCTATTGTCAGCTGCATGCTTCTTGTAATTGTATCAGCATACATTATAACTTTCCCGTTGAGATTACGGGCAGCTCTCCCGGCAGTCTGGGTTAGCGATCGTGCCGATCTCAGAAATCCTTCCTTATCGGCATCGAGAATCGCCACAAGCGATACTTCGGGAAGATCGAGTCCTTCACGTAGGAGGTTCACTCCCACCAGGACATCAAATTCACCAACCCGCAAACCTTCCATTATCTCTATCCTTTCAAGCGTGTCAATATCCGAATGGATGTACCTGCTTCTTATCTCAAACTTCAGAAAATAAGCATTCAGCTCCTCCGCCATCCTCTTCGTTATCGTGGTTACAAGTGTTCTCTCTCCAATCAGAGCTTTCTCCCTTATTTCATCAATCAGGTTATCGATCTGGTTAAGAGTAGGTCTCACTTCCACCGGCGGATCAAGCAGTCCGGTAGGCCTTAAAACCTGATCGACAAATACCCCTTCGCTTTTTTCAAGCTCGTAATCGGCAGGTGTGGCACTTACATAAATTATCTGGCCTGTGAGTGATTCAAATTCCTCGATGCGCAATGGCCTGTTATCAAGAGCAGCAGGCAGCCGGAATCCGTATTCAACAAGAGTCTGCTTCCGGGAATGATCACCCCCATGCATTCCACGTATCTGAGGTATGCTGACATGACTCTCATCAATAACAGTTATGAATCCCTCAGGAAAATAATCAAGAAGACAGAATGGTCTGGTTCCTGATTGGCGGCCGTCGAAATAACGTGAGTAATTTTCAATCCCACTGCAATATCCGAGTTCCTTAATCATTTCAAGGTCATACAAAACCCTCTGTTCAAGCCTCTTTGCTTCTTCTCTCTTGCCGATTTCGTTAAAATATGTCACCTGCCGTACCAGATCATCCTGTATTTTGCTGATCGCCTGATTTATCCGGTCTCTGGTGGTTACAAAAATATTTGC
>CAZWUB010000026.1:0-27601 GCA_964637415.1 uncultured Rikenellaceae bacterium | reverse complement strand
TTCTCGATATAGGTGTCTGTAACAGGGAGGTAAGCTTCAGGCTGGTAATAATCGTAATATGAAACGAAATATTCAACACGGTTTTCGGGAAAAAACTGTCTGAATTCCCCATAAAGCTGTGCAGCAAGTGTTTTGTTATGACTCAGTACCAATACCGGACGCTGAACCTTTTCAATCACATTTGCTATTGTAAAGGTCTTTCCCGAACCGGTCACCCCGAGGAGAGTCTGGTAGGGAACACCTTTCTCCAGTCCATCCACAAGCTGTCTTATTGCTTCAGGCTGATCGCCGGTCGGCTCAAAATCAGATACAAGTTTGAATTTCATAATTTACGGGTAACAAATATCATAAATTACGGCAACAATGCTTTATATATCCGGATGAAAATATAAAAAAAAAGGCGCTCACCACAGCGCCTTTTCTCTCCGGAGATTCCGGTATTACTAACCTAAATAACCCTTCAATAGCTTGCTTCGGGAGGTGTGTCTTAATCTGCGGATCGCTTTTTCCTTGATCTGTCTTACTCTTTCGCGCGTAAGACCAAACTTCTCCCCTATCTCCTCAAGTGTCATTTCCTGACAACCTATGCCGAAGAAGTACCTTATTATATCCCTTTCCCTTTCGGTGAGAGTGGCAAGCGCCCTGTAGATCTCCCTTGAAAGCGATTCATCCATCAGAAGCTTGTCGGCAACCGGAGAGTCACTGTTTGTTAGAACATCAAGGAGACTGTTATCCTCGCCTTCAATGAAAGGAGCATCAACAGACACATGCCTTCCGGATACTTTAAGTGTATCTGTAACTTTTTCCTTTGGAAGCTCAAGAACATCAGCAAGTTCTTCGGGAGAAGGTGTACGTTCGTTTTCCTGTTCAAACCTCGAAAAAGCCTTATTGATCTTATTAAGTGATCCAACCTGGTTGAGAGGCAGACGTACAATTCTCGACTGCTCGGCAAGAGCCTGAAGAATCGATTGTCTTATCCACCATACAGCATATGAAATGAATTTAAAGCCCCTTGTTTCATCAAATTTTTCGGCAGCTTTTATCAGTCCGAGATTACCTTCATTGATAAGATCCGGGAGACTTAGTCCCTGGTTCTGATACTGCTTCGCAACCGAAACAACAAAACGCAGATTTGCCTTGGTGAGTTTTTCGAGAGCTGTTCTGTCGCCCTTCTTGATCCGCTGAGCCAGTTCAACTTCTTCTTCTACCGATATCAACTCCTCTTTACCAATTTCCTGCAGGTATTTATCGAGTGAAGCACTCTCTCTGTTTGTTATGGATTTGGTAATTTTTAGCTGTCTCATGCTGTCTTAGAAAAATTGTCGCAAAGATAATACATTCTATTCTATTAACAAGTAATTACGGCTATTGTTGTGAACAGAATTGTGTTAATATCTTATTGCATTATTAATCAATTATTTATGATAGTTAATTTATTTGATTTTTGCAGATTTCAGGTTCCCTATTTAAATTCCAGGCTCCAGGTTCAAGGTCTGGTAATCGGTAAGCGGTAATCAGTAATCAGTAATCGGTAATCAGTAATCGGTATTCGGTATTCAGAAAGTCTGACTTACCGAATACCAAATACCGAATACCGATTACCGATTACCTGGAATCTGGAACCAGCCTCCACCGAAGCCTCGGCCTGCGAAGCCTGGAATTAATTCCCATACTGGTACTGGAATTGCCTTCCCTCAGGAGTAATTCCGGCAATGGATCGGAGTGATCTTTCAGAGCTTCCTGCTGCTGAACGAACATCATCGGCGCTGTTAACTTTTTTGTTATTTATTGATGTGATAACAGTTCCTTTTCTGATTCCCAGATCCCTGAAGAGTCCTTCACCGACATCTGTGATCTTTACTCCACTGTCGACTCCATATGTCCTTTTGTCATTTGAACTCAGAGGTTCAAACCGTGCACCTAAAATGGCACCGCCTCCTGAACCGCGTTCCACAACAGCTGTGGTTCCTGAAATATTCTTCAGTGTAACAGGAACTGTCGATTCTTTACCGTTTCTGATATAAGTTATATTCACCCTGTCACCCGGACGTTGCTTCCCGACCTGTTCCTGAAGTTCGGTGGGATTACTTACCAGAGACCCGTTGAATTTAATTATGATATCATCCTTTTTAAGGTTGGCATCTGCAGCAGAACCGCCTTCCCTGACATCAGTAACAAGTACACCTTTAATTTCCCTGAGATTTTTCTCCTCTGCTATTTCCGGGGTTACCTCTGCAATATTAACACCTAAAAGTGCACGCTGAACCTCACCATATTCTTTGAGATCTTCAATAACCTTCTTAACTATGCTTACAGGTATTGCAAATGAATTACCTGCGTAAGCACCACTGGGAGAATAGATTGCAGAAGTTATTCCAACTAAGAAACCCTTTGTATCGACAAGGGCGCCTCCGCTGTTCCCCATATTCAGAGCCGCATCAGTCTGGATAAATGATTCAATACGGTAATCATTGTCAAGGATCCCCAGATTTCTTCCCTTGGCGCTTACAATTCCCGCCGTAACTGTCGAGGTCAGATTGAACGGATTTCCGACTGCCAGAACCCATTCGCCAACTTTCAGCTTATCGGAATCTCCATATTTCAGGAAAGAAAGATCCTGAGCCTTGACTTTAAGAAGTGCTATATCTGTGGTTGGATCCCGACCTATAAGCTCGGCATTCAGAAGCCTGTTGTCATTCAGCTTTACTTCAATGTTTTCGGCATCCTCAATAACATGATTATTTGTAATTATATAACCATCAGCTGAAATGATTACACCTGATCCGTATCCGGCTACTTCACGTGGCCTGCTGCTGTAGCGGTCGCCATAAAACCATTCCATGATCGGATTCTGAGGCTGCTGCACCATTGATTTTGTTCTTACATGAACAACAGCATGCACTGTCTGCTCGGCAGCATAAGTAAAGTCAACCTGACCGGGCTGCATCTGCAGGGCGGTAAGATAAGCCCTGGCTTCCGGAGTTTCAATCTGCGAACTATCCTGTGCAACTATGGCCGCAGGCTTGTCAACTATCTTAGTATAAGCTACCAGCGCGATAGCGGCTCCCAAAAGAGCCATTAATAATGCACCAAAAAAATATTTTCCTTTCATATCTGTTAATTTTTAAATTTTCACTTTTGTTATATTTGTCGCCTTTTTATCAAAGATTATGCCTTATAAAAGATTCTTATATTTATAACCTTTTTCCGGTAGATTTGTTTTACAAAGATCGTGCATTTTTTCTATGACCTTCAATATATTACAATGATTTAACAACACTTTAACTATGATGACAGTCACTTTTAACAAATACCAGGGCGCCGGTAATGACTTCGTAATGATTGATAACCGCGGGGGTTTGATCAATCCGGAGGATCATGTGCTTATTAACAGATTGTGCGACCGACGCTTTGGCATAGGTGCCGATGGACTTATACTTGTTTCTGATCATGACGATCTCGATTTTGAAATGAAATATTTCAATTCCGACGGCAAGCTTGGATCAATGTGCGGTAACGGGGGAAGATGCACTGCCCATTTCGCCCTTAAATGCGGCATTGCAGGTATTAATCAGAAATTCATGGCTTTCGACGGACTGCATGAGGCAACGGTTGATAAAGATATCGTCCGACTACAGATGGCAGATGTTAAAAGTTATAAGATATTGGATAACAATTATTTCATAAATACAGGATCACCGCATTATGTATTATTTGCCGATGATGTTGACAATATCAATGTTAATGAGGAAGGCAAAAAAATCAGATGGTCTGAGAAATTTGCACCGGGCGGGACTAACGTCAACTTTGTCCAGGTAATTGAGAATGGCTTGAAAATAAGAACATTCGAAAGGGGTGTTGAAGAAGAAACCCTTGCCTGCGGTACCGGTGTAACTGCATCTGCCATTGCTGCAGTTCTGAAAGGACATTTTGACACTTCTGCTGTAAATGTCAGAGCCAGGGGTGGCGATCTTAAGGTTGAATTCAGGATAGAAAACAATGAAATCACAAATGTGTGGCTGACGGGGCCCGCGACGTTTGTATTCGAGGGGAGCGTTGGTATCTAGTTCGGGACGGGTTGCTTCGCTTCGCTCGCAATGACGGTGGTAAAGAGTATGCTGGTGGTTGACGAAACGGATTGCTTCGTCATCCCGCCTGAGGGCGGGACTCCTCGCAATGACGGTAACATGATGTTACATTTATAATAGTATGCAACGAGAGAAACTATACGGAAAGACGCTGAATGAACTGATTGCTGTAACAAAGCGGTTCAGATTACCAGGGTATACGGCAAGGCAGATTGCTGACTGGCTGTATAAGAAGGAGACTACATCAATTGACGAAATGACTAACCTGTCGTTGAGGATGAGGGAGCTCCTTAAAATGGAATATGAGATTGGGATCTGCCCGCCCGAGGGTGTTGCCGAAAGCAGTGACGGAACAAAAAAATATCTGTTCAGAGTATCCGGAGATAAATTTATTGAATCAGCCTATATCCCTGATAATGATCGTGCAACATTATGTGTTTCATCACAGGCAGGATGTAAAATGGGTTGCCTTTTCTGTATGACGGGGAAACAGGGATTTCAGGGGAACCTGTCGTCAAATGAAATCCTCAACCAGTTCCGGAGCATTCCGGAATCCGGAAAACTTACAAATTTAGTTTATATGGGTATGGGAGAGCCGCTTGATAACATCTCAGAGGTCCTTAAAAGCCTTGAGATCCTTACAGGCGACTGGGGATACGGATGGAGTCCGACAAGAATAACAGTGAGCACAATAGGCCTGAAAAAAAATGTAAGGGAATTCCTTGAAAAGAGCCGCTGTCACCTGGCCGTCAGCCTCCATTCTCCGTTCGATGAGGAAAGAGCAAAACTAATGCCTGTACAGAAAACAAACACTATAAGGGAAGTACTTGATATAATCAAAGAGTTCGATTTCAGCGGGCAAAGAAGAATATCTTTCGAATATATCCTGTTCAAAGGATTGAACGACAGTCCGGCTCATGTCAAAGAGCTTGCACGTCTGCTAAATGGCATCAATTGCAGGATCAATATTATCCGCTTCCATAAAATCCCTGATTCTGAACTTGAAAGCCCAGCTCCTGAATCAGTAGAAGAATTCAGGGATGCACTTAATGCAAAAGGGATAACGACAACAATCAGGACTTCCCGTGGAGAAGATATAGCCGCAGCATGCGGACTGCTTTCAACAATAGCCAGGAATAAATTTCATAAAAATACATTTGAGGAGTAACTGATGAATACAAAAGTCTCGGTAAGAAAGTGCAATGATTATGATTTTCAGCAGATATATGATCTGATAAGTGACATCTATAAATCCTGTGAAGGTCCGGATGTAAGAAACAGGAAAGTACTTCTTAAACCGAACATACTTATTGATGCAGATCCTGCAAGGTGTGTTTCAACCCATCCTTTTGTTGTCGAAGCAATGATAAGGTTTTTACAGGATAGCGGAGCTGAGGTATTTGTCGGGGATTCTCCGGCCATACATATAAGGGGCTTTAAGAGTGTTAATTCAGGCATTTACCAGGCATGTGAAAGAACAGGAGCAACTTGGGTCGATTTCCAGGTTAACACTGCTTATGCTCCTCTGGGCAAAGGAAAAATCAGGATCGCTTCAATTGTCAGGGATGTCGATCTTATAATTTCCCTTCCCAAATTCAAGAATCATGAGCTGGTCTTCTTCACCGGAGCTGTCAAAAACACTCTGGGTCTGGTTCCCGGATTTGCAAAGGCAAAGCAGCATGCACTGTATCAGGACAGGGATAAATTTTCGGAATTTCTTGTGGATCTGAATGAATCGGTATTGCCTCAGTTTTTCCTTATGGATGGTATCATGGGGATGGAAGGACCCGGACCCGGACAGGGCAGCCCGATCAAAATGGGTGTCCTCATCGGATCGTCAAACCCTGTCGCCCTCGACGTCATTGCCACTTCATTAGCCGGATATGACCCTCTGACAATCCCGACAAATTCGGCAGCGATCAGCCGGGGAAATTGGCTGAAAGATATTGACGACATTATTTATGACGGACCAGCAATGGAATCTCTGATCAAAAAGGATTTTAAGAGGATTTCGGAATCAGGACCGAAAAATACAATATACAGGTTCATCTTCAACAGGTTAAAAAGGATAAGAAGGCTTCAGAGAAGGCCGGTATTTATCCATAAGAATTGTATCGGGTGCAGGGAATGTATTAAAATATGCCCTCAGAATGCAATTGTCATGGACTGCAAAAAGGAGAATTGGGTAGTTCTTACCGACAGTAAATGTATAAGATGCTTCTGTTGCAGTGAAGTTTGTCAGAGCGATGCAGTTGAAATCCGGAGAAAACTCTTCGGTGTCTGAGCCGGTCAAAAATCGTTAAACATCTATTCTGGCATACTTTGCATGTGTTTCAATGAATTCCCTCCTTGGAGGAACCTCATCTCCCATCAGCATTGAGAATATGTGATCTGCTTCTGCAGCGCTTTCGATAGTAACCTGTCTTAATGTCCTGGTTTCAGGATTCATGGTAGTACTCCATAATTGTTCCGCATTCATCTCGCCAAGACCCTTGTATCTTTGTATTGAGACAGAAGATTCTTTCCCCTGACCCATCTCCTTAACAGCTGCATCAAGTTCCTCGTCCGACCAGCAGTATTTTTCTGCTTTACCTTTTTTAACAAGGTAAAGAGGGGGTGTAGCAATAAAGAGGTTTCCTCCCCTTATCAGATCCTGCATATATCTGAAGAAGAATGTCATAATAAGTGTGGTTATATGGGAACCGTCCACGTCGGCATCTGTCATTATTATTATCTTATGATACCTTAATCCTGATGTATTAAGGGCTTTGCTATCCTCTTCAGTTCCGATATGGACACCAAGGGCAGTGAATATGTTTTTTATTTCCTCGCTCTCATATATTCTGTGCTGCATTGCTTTTTCGACGTTCAGTATCTTACCCCTGAGAGGCAATATAGCCTGGAATTTTCTGTCGCGACCCTGTTTTGCAGTACCTCCTGCCGAATCACCCTCTACAAGATAGATCTCGCAGTTAGCAGGATCCCTGTCGGCGCAGTCGGCCAGCTTACCTGGCAATCCTGATCCTGAGAACTCATTCTTACGCTGAACAAGTTCACGTGCTTTACGGGCGGCATGACGGGCTGTAGCGGCAAGGATGACCTTCTGGACAATCACTCTGGCGTCTTTCGGATTCTCCTCAAGATAATTCGTAAGCATCGTCCCTACTGCCTGGTCAACAGCTCCTGTCACCTCGGAATTACCCAGCTTGGTCTTAGTCTGTCCCTCAAACTGTGGTTCAGCAACCTTAACTGAGATGACTGCAGTCAGTCCTTCACGGAAATCATCACCGTTGATATCGAATTTCAGTTTTGCTGCAGCTCCGGAATCCTCGGCATATTTTTTCAGAGTTCTTGTAAGACCTCTGCGAAAACCTGCAAGATGGGTTCCTCCTTCAATTGTATTTATATTGTTAACATATGAATGGACATTCTCGGAGAATGAACTGTTGTACTGGAGTGCAATTTCCACCGGGAAATCTGCCTTATCAAAATTGATATGAATTGGCCTTTCAATTATCCTTTCCCTGTTAGCATCGAGATATTCTACAAATTCAAGAAGACCCTTTTCTGAAAGAAACTCAGTATAAAGAGGTTTGCCTCCGTTGCCATTTTCTACAAGTTCCCTCATATCCTTAAGGGTGAGGATAATTCCTTTATTAAGAAATGCCAGTTCGCGCAAACGTGCTGCCAGTATCTCATAATTGAAATCAAGGGTCTGGAAAATTGTATCATCGGGTTTAAATGTAATTGTTGTACCCGACTTATCAGTTTTTCCTGTTTCTGTCACCCCGGTAACGGGCTTCCCCTTTTCATAAACCTGACTGAATATCTTACCTTCCCTGCTTACTGTTGCTGTAAGTCTTGAAGAGAGTGCGTTAACACAAGAGACACCCACTCCATGAAGACCACCTGACACCTTATAAGAACCTTTATCAAATTTCCCTCCGGCATGAAGCACTGTCATAACTACTTCCAGCGCTGATTTCTTTTCCTTTTCCATAATACCTGTGGGTATGCCACGACCATCATCGGACACAGTCACAGAACCATCTTCATGGATTAAGACATCTATCCTGCTGCAAAAACCTGCAAGTGCCTCATCAATGGAATTATCAATAACCTCATAAACAAGATGATGAAGTCCTTTAACTCCAATATCCCCGATATACATTGCAGGTCTTCTCCTTACTGCTTCAAGCCCTTCAAGCACCTGTATACTCTCTGCAGAGTAATCTGCACTGTCCTGCATTTTGTTCTTCTCGTCACTCATTTTATTTTAACTTTATTTTACCTGACCAGCTTTATCCTACTGAACCTTCACGAATTTCATGAAAGAGACAACCTGTTTCCTCTTTGGCCTGACCAACTATGAAATTTTCGGGAGAATTAACCGGAACATTTTTTTATGATCACCAGCACTCAGACAAACCCTCTTTTCAACAGTGATAAATTACTGATCTCATGCCCTTTAAATATCGATGCAAATATACTGATTAATAACTGATTTATGCATAAAAAAACTATATTATTTATGCACAATTCCGGATAGAAATTAACAGCTAAATATCAAAGCATAATTTATTCAGAAAGGACTGACCGGATTACAGACTGTAAGTCAGGCCAAGCATGAACATGAACCTCTGGGTCGGGTAGAAAGCCCAGTCATAATTCCGGTTCACTGCAATATTATTTACCTTGAGCCAGAATGACAGAATCCGGGTATAGCGGTATTCAGCGCTGAGACTTGCATTTACATGGACCGGAGATTTAAACACATAGGATGTTGAGGGCAGGTAAAGATCATTTTTTACCGACAAAAATCTTCTTTTTCCAAGAGCAGTTAATTCAACACCTGCAATGATCTTATCCCTCAGGTTGTATTTAATTCCAAACTTTCCATCCCAGGGCTGTTTGCTCCAGGGATATTCATTCCTGCTGAGATTATAATTGTAATAATTTGCGCTTCCACTGTAAGATATCTTATCCCCTATTAAACCGTTAATTTCACCATGAAGATTAAATACTTCTGCATCATCTGCGATGGGGAAAAAGTGATTACCGACCTGATAATCAAACAAAGGATCGTTAAAAATGAGATTTGAATAGAAGAGCATATCAGTTATCATAGAATAAGAAGCAGAAATAATATAGTTACCTCCTATTCCTGTATTACCCTTCAGACCTCCCGACAGGATAAGTGAATGACTTGTATTGGGAAGGGTATAAAGTGTTCCGTCACGAAGGAGAAAAGGATTTTCATCAATGATCTTATCGGGAGTATTTTTCTCAAGCTTCCCGTTCAGTCCTGCAAAAAAGGTTATATATGTGGGAACTATATTGAATGAAAACCTTGCGTCGGGATAGAAGTGGAATCTGACAGCTGATGATGTATCCTTGTCAAGCAGAAGCTGTATTCCCAGTTTGAAATTCCATTGTGATGTACTTTTTGAAATAAAAGGACTTAATGCCACAACATACTTCATTCGCTCAGTTATATCCCTGGATGGACGATAGAAATCCATTTCTAGTCCCGATCCAACATAAAAATCCATGTAAGTTTTTGCCATAGACCCGGCCAGCCCGAAGCTGTTCTGTCTGAGGCTCCTGTTATTGAAGAACATGTTGTAATCAACGTCGAAATCATAAGAGAAGTCCGAAGAATCGAGGTTTACTGAGGAAAACGAAAGAGCTCCGCCTATATTATTATATCCAATTCTGATATCTTTTTTTTCGGGATCATAATCAACAATACTCGTATCATACCCGTATGCATATCTTGTTTTGCCTGAATAATTTACTGATCCTTCGAGGTAGCTGCCGGAGAAGAATTTTTTCCCGAACAATGAAACATCATTATCCATATAACCGGCAAACACACGTTTATCATTCTGAAGCTTCACCTTGCCGTTTGTTGAGAAATGTTTTACATATAATCCATAGGCTCCCTTCTTCGAACGTTCATTTGTCACACTCACTTCAGCCAGGGGTGACATGTAATTGCCCAGTCCTAGATTCACATAGCTCTTGTATAATTTCTCAAGAGGATCAGGTTCCATAACAGCAGCTTTGATCGGACTGATTGAATAATCAGGACTATAAGGATTAGTTGTAACTGTGTATGTGAACTCGGGTTTCACAACTGCTGTATCTGTAATAGTCGGAAGAATACTTTTTTTCCTGAAATCAGACAAAGATGGAATGTAAGGATTATACAGTGTAACTTCCCGTTTCAAATCCTGCTCCTGTGCTAAACCAGGTGCGGCAATCAAAATAAAGAGTGATATATTTATAAGAAACCTTTTCATCATTTTACAATTTATGCAAGAATTACTTTTATTGATTATCCTGGTTAAGCACAGCAAGCTTTGTTCTGACCTCATCCAGAATACCGTCATCTTTAACTGTGTAATAATCTCTCAGGCTTTCGAGAGTAACTCTTGCCTGCAGATTATCACCTTTCTTTACTGAAATATCTGAAAGCAGAAGGAATATTTTTGCCATCCAGTACTGATGAGGTGATTTCTGATCGATAAACTCATGTATTATATTTTCTGCCTCATCAACATTATCGCTCTTATAAAGGATTTCTGCCACCCTGTATTTCGACTCTGCACCTTCGGTACTGACAACCTCCCTGGCCGTTCTCCGGAAATCCGTAAGAGCTTCATCAAAATTATTCAGGCTGTAGTTAGCTTTCGCCCTCATGAAAACAGCTTCCCGCAGCAGCTCCTCCGGGATATTGGAGCTATTGTTTATCTTATCAACTGCAGTTATTGTTTTACTTGCATCACCCAGCTGATATGCTGACCGGAGCTGGCCTTTAAGTGAAATAATCTTATTTTCCGAACTGCCGGCCACCGATTCCAGTTTCTCATAATATCCGAGAGAAGCATCGAAATCTTCATTCTCATAGGAAAGAAATGCTGCAGAAACAAGTGACTGTTCTGTAAACTGATTGTTCGGAGCTTCAGCTACCGCATCATATAACTTTAAAGCTTCTTCATTCTTACCTTCCGATCTCAGGCATTCAGCAAGGTAAAAGCGTGCATTCTGTATAAAACTTCCGCTGGGGAATTCCCTCAGATAGCTTTCAAGGACACCGGCAGCTCTCTGATAATTGCCTGACATATAAAGATTTTCACCGGAAGCATATAACATTGAATCTTTTTCAGCCATATTGATATCTCCGTATCCCTGAATTGTCCTTGTGTATGCAAAATACGACTCAACGTCATTCATCTCAACATAGGCATTCTTAAGTCCGGTCATCGCATTTCTGGCTTCCGGTGTAGCCCTGAAATTTTCGATTACTCTCTTATACTGGGCAATTGCTTTTTCATTCTGACCAATATTATAATAGAGGAGTCCCAGTTGCACCATTGCCCCCGGAACAAACGGTGATGACTGAAAGGAATTGATTATTGTATTAAAATCGGCCTCTCCCTTTGAATATTCTTCAAGGACAAGATAAGCCCGCCCGCGTTCGAAGATTGCATTAGGCACAAACGAGGAAGAAGGAAATCTCTGTGTAAGCGTTGTAAGTGCTTCTGCTTTACCTCTTTCATTGTTCATCAGACCAAGTGAAAATGCTTTCTGGTACATTGCATAATCGGCGTCCGTTTTACCGTAATTTATAACCTTATCATAATATGAAATGGCCTGGGGATAATTTGTTGTGATATAATAACAGTCACCTATTCTGTTTCGTGCATCTGCCACTATATCAGGTTTTACATTTGAAGCTGCAGATTCGAATGCTTTAAGATGTGTTATTGTATTTGAATAGTCTTTGAGATTAAAAAATGTATATCCGAGATTATACCTGAGCATTGTATTCTCCTCCAGTATCATTGATCCTGGA
Organism: uncultured Rikenellaceae bacterium; assembly: GCA_964637415.1. GTDB lineage: Bacteria > Bacteroidota > Bacteroidia > Bacteroidales > VadinHA17 > LD21. The sequence continues at coordinate 15,652 of CAZWUB010000026.1, read as the reverse complement.
ATTCCCAGAAATGTAACATAATCTTCTCTGGCTTTTTCATATTCTCCAAGCCTGTAATATGCTTCACCTCTCCAGTAGATCGCTCTTGCCCTCAGCTGCCTGTTATATTTTTCATATTGAAGGGATTTCCCAAACATATCAATTGCTTCTTCAATCTCCATATTCCTGAATAGCTCAAGTCCCCTGAAGAATGCTGCACGCTGGTAAGCCTCTCCCAGCTTGCTGTCTTTATTTGTTATCTTGTCAAGAGATGAAAGAGCTGCTTTATAATTCTTATCCTGAAGATATGCAAGCACCAGATAATTATAAGCTTCCTCTATCCGGTCAGAACCCGGGAAAAGGTTTACATACTCCTGTAATGAGGATATAGCTTCCCCAAAAGGAGAATATGAGGTCTCATAAGTGATCTTCGCATAATTGAAAAGGGCATCCTCCTGTATCTTCTTGTCAAAACTCAGCTTTGATGCCTCAGCAAAGCCGAACTGGGCCCGTTTCTTATTGCCCTGATGCAGATAACAATCCCCGAGAACATACCACACATTCTGGCTGAGAATATCTGACTTTGCCCCTATTTCAAGAAGCAACTTAATTGCTTTATCATAATCGCCTGCCTTATAATAGCAGTAACCAAGCTGATATTTATCCTCTCTGCCAACCGATTTGGTCCCGGCAGCATATTTTTCAAGATATGGAAGGGCTTCTCCATAGTTACCCTTGCTGAAATATGCATCTCCTATGAACCGGTACAGTTCAACAGCCCTCTCCTTACCTGCCAGATCAATAAGTTCGGGAGCAATCTGAAGTATCTGATCGTAGTCCTTCTTCATATACAGGATTTGTACCATATAGAAAGGCACTATACTGCCGAAGGTCTCATCGTCTTTCAGACGGTTAAATCCCTCCATGGCCGTTTCATACATCTGCTGTTCATAAGCAATCTGGCTGAAATAGTATATCGCGGGAGTTGTATATTCAGTATCAATATCCTTAATCTCCGAAAACATCAGCAGTGCTCTCTGCTTGTCGCCACGGACATAATGAGAATATCCAAGTCTGAAAAAATATTCGGGCAACTGGTCAGGTAAAAGTTCCTGCCGGTTTACTTCCTCCAGATAAGTAATCGCCTTCCTGTAATTTTTATTCTGATAAAAATAATTCCCGAGTGCAAGATATCCCTCATTAATCCTGGGGCTTTCGGGGTGTTTCCTTATAAAAGTGACCATACTGTACTCCGCATCCGGATTGAACACCCTGATTGCAGAAAGCGCCCTGTAGTATCTCGCATCAGCAATATTCAGAAGATCAGTGTTCTGAGGATCATTAAGATAAGTATCAAACACCCTGATTGCAGCAGGATACTTCTCCTTGTTGAATAACTCCATCCCCCTGTTGAAGTCAGATGAAAGTTCCTTTCCTGAAAAAGCCACCTGGGATACTGCCTGAAATGAAATCAGAATAAGAATGACTGGGATTATAAGGTATGCGGTTCTGTTCATAATTAATTTTTTTCTGTTCCCTGTATGTGTATTTAGACAGCCGGGAGCGTAAAAATAATTTTTAAATGCTTAATTATAAGCTATATACTTTATTATTGTAATATTTTTCAATCAGTTGCAAAATTATAATTATTAAACGCCTGCCAACGTTCTTTATTATTGATTTTATCAACATTCAATTTTAAATAGTTTTTCTTTCATTATTTTGCAGGGAATATCAGAATTATGAACCAGGGAACCCTACCGCTTGATATAATAATTGAACTTAAGGATTGCCGGATCTGGCAGCAGGACAATCCCGTATTGTCTGATGTAAATCTCAGTGTTGCAAAGGGCGAATTCATATACCTTGTTGGAAAGGTAGGAAGCGGCAAGAGCAGTCTTATCAAAACGATAAATGCTCAGCTACCCTTAAAGGAAGGCAGTGGTATTGTTGCCGGTTATGATCTTGTCCTGCTGAAAAACAGGGATATACCCTATCTCAGACGTAAGCTGGGGATTGTATTTCAGGATTTTCAGCTGTTAACTGACCGGTCTGTTTCTGATAATCTTGAGTTTGTACTGAAAGCGACAGGATGGAAGAATAAAAATGATATATCAGCCCGCATCGGGGAGGTTCTTGAAAAAGTAGGACTGGGCCATAAGGGTTATAAAATGCCTCATCAGCTTTCAGGAGGGGAACAGCAGCGTGTTGTCATAGGAAGGGCTCTGCTTAATGATCCGGATATCATTCTGGCTGATGAGCCGACAGGCAACCTTGATCCGGAAACTTCGGAAGGAATTATTAAATTACTCCTTGAAATAAGTAAAACCGGGAGAGCCGTCATTATTGCAACCCACAATTATACGATCCTTAAGAAATTCCCAGCCCGCACTGTAAGATGTCAGGATGGAAAGCTTTTCGAAGTAAAGACTGACGAGGAAATAGAGCTCGAAACTCTATGAGACTATTTAAACCACCTGACCGGCCATGGCAGCATATTCCTGTAATTCCTGTAGAAAGGGACATTCCTGCTACCGAAAGACTCCATAAAAGCTGCTATTGAGGGTATCGAAGAGCCCGCGAAATCAAGTATTGTTTTTGTACCTGCAGATTCCCTGATCAATTCGTTAACAATATAATAGCCGAGTCTTTTTGCCCTGCTCTCTTCCGTATTTACGACAAAAAGCATAGTTTTCCTGCCTTTAATTTCAACGACAAACATTCCGTAGAGTATCCTTTTTTTTGATGCCGGGACTGCCAGAATTCTGCCTTTTTTATTTCTTATACAAAAATCGATCAGTTCATTCAGACGTTGATAATCTCTCTCTTTTATACCTTTTATTCTTCCTCCCGCATTCTGTCTGAATAATTCAATTAAGGCTGCCGGTTTAATATCATCTGTTATCTCTGTCTTTTTTTTAACGGCTTTTTCAATATTTCTTTTGCAGTGATTTGAGAATTTATTCCATAACTTATCATAGGAACCTGAAAGATCTAGTTCGTAGTTAGCCTTAAGGGTCAATTTGAACTTGTCGTTATCTATTCTCTGGGCAGTGCAAAGGTCAATCAGCCAGTAAAAATCAGGCAGGTATTCAATAAATTCATTGATTGCTTTCTGTTGGGATTTGTCGGGGGAATATGCGCCAAGCTGCTGCAGAAACACAGGTGTTGCGACATACTTTATGCCGAATTTCGTAAACCCGGGTACGGGGAAAACCGAATCATAATAACCATCTGTCAATGCCTCCCATCCGGGAGCCATTATATCCAGATACCATGAATATCCGTAAGGTTTGCTGCCCGGAGTGTCTTTGATGCAGTTATCCCACTGTTCCCGGTCAATTTCGTGATGTCTCAGGTAGACTATCATTGTTTCTGGATTATCAGCATTTTTTCAAATAATCTTCTCCATTCCTCCCGCTCACTCTTTTCTGTGAGAGAGGTATTGTGCCACAGACTTACAAACAGTCCGCCAGCCTTTCGTGTAACGGAAATAATTTCTGTAATAACTTCCTCAGCGCCATGTGCATCAAGTTTCAGGTACTGATAAAGAGTCGCATCCATCACAAGTAAAGGAACTATCCTGAGCCCGGTCTCTCTCTCTTCAGCCAGATTATAAAACCGGAAGGGCCTGGCTATACCTGCCCTGAATCCAGGTTCATCGGGAAAACCCATCGAATAATCCTCTTTAATTCCTGCCTTTTCAAGTAAGGTATATGAAACCGGGATCTTTAATCTCAGGAAATGAAACCTGCTTATTGTTATATCCTGTTCAATTATTGAACCCAGCCTCCCCAGTTCCTGTTCAAGAACAGTATAATTATCAGATGCAAAGTAAGAGGGATGGAATCCTGATTTATACTTACTGCTTATCCTTTTTATCAAATTCCTGTAACAATTTTTACTCCAGAAAGGGTTCTTATCATATTTCGTATATCTGCCTGCCGGGAAAAAGAATCGTACATCAGTACCGGTAGCTTCAATCTTGCTGATTAAATAATCAAACACATCAAACGGATCCTTTGCTTTGTTCGTAAGTACCCGGAACCTCTCCCCAGCATTTCCGGGTCTGGCCGCAAGGTCATGGATCACGCCGACAGCCGTCCGCAACAGGTTCTTTCCAAGGTAAGCAAACGGCTGATCTGTATCTGTTGTAAGAAGAGCGTCATATCTGTCATTCCGGAAAGCAAGTCCGGGATAAGTCAATGAGAGCATTTTTGCAAGCTCCTTTGCCCAGAGATCAACAACAGGGATCCGGAGAAAACCATTCCTGAATGCAAAAGACGAAGAAGCGGGAAATCTACCGTGCTTATCAGGTGTAAAGCTCAGATACTCCTCATAACGGCTTACAAGCCAGAATGAAGCAGCGAATATGTCGAAAGGAATATCTGCATCCTCATTTGTTATGAAAAATGCGGGAATGCCATTCCATTCACCTGCGGTAAGGCCGCAGGGCCTTATCCCATCTTCAAAAAGAAGAGGATGTGGTTCAATCTTTAATGTCCCGGCAATTGCTTCAGAGGAATAATTAATTACCGGATCTTCTCCACTATCGCGTATATCCGTAATGATCCTCCAGTCAGATCCCAGAATATTGCCAAATATCAATCCGGCAGTATAAATTAATCTGGGAGTAGCGGATTGTGCAAATATTTTAATCGGACCATGATACATAACCAGTGCCTAAAGTGCCTATAGTGCCTAAAGTGCCTATAGTGCCTAAAGTTAGGTTTTTTTTACCTTTTCAGGAAATCATCGTATAATACCTGCAGGTAGGCTTTTCCATAGCGGCCGGCAACTTCAGGATTACTGCCTTCCTCAACTACAGAATCGCCAAGTTTATGTTCATAGATATATTTTGAACTATCGGTAATGAATCCAAATCCTTCATTGAATGTATAGAAGGCAAATGATGAGGAAGCCGGAGATAAAAGGTCTTTGGAAAAGGGATAATCGCCATCAAGCCCGAGCTGACTGATTATTGTCAGGGGAATATCGACCTGGCTGCCTGTTTTTTTAATAGTTAACCCCGTTTCTGCCAGGGCTCCTCCGAGCCAGAGCATGGGGATTTTGAAAATCTCTTCGGAGTATTCATGTATATCGGTTGAATTCCTCCTGCAATGGTCTGCTACAAGAACAATCAGAGTGTTCTTCCACCAATCGGTTGTCCGTGCATGATCGAGAAATTCCCCCAGGGCTCTGTCGGTGTAATGAATTGAATTCCTGAACCGGGTAAGGTCATCAATGCCCCGGAATACCGGCTCCATCGGGACCTCAAAAGGCTCATGACTTGACAATGTCAGTACTACTTTGATAAAAGGTTCGCTTATATTATTCATTGAATCCCTCAACGCCTCTAAAAGTACATGATCATGGACTCCCCATTTTGAATTATAGAACTCAGGACTGAAATTGTCCATCGTCACTATCTGGCTGAAACCAGCATTAATCACAAAAGAATTAAAATTGGCAAAGTTAATTTCTCCTCCATACCAGAAGGAAGAACTGTAGCCTTGTCCTTTCAGATCCTTCACAATCCCGGGTAATGACTGGGTCTTTTCAGGTTCCTTCATCACAGATACTGCAGGCTGGGCAGGATATCCGCATAAAATAGCAGGCATTGCTTTATCTGTACGGTTTCCCGAAGCATAAAAGTGAGAAAAAAGTATTCCCTCTTTCGCATATCTGTTGAAATAGGGTGTTGTAACCGAATCGCCGCTCAATTGTTCTATAAAAGCGCTTCCAAAACTTTCAAGAACAATCATCAGAATATTTGGTCTTGTCGTATTAAGTACTTTTCCGGGACCTCCATAAGAGACTGTCAATGAATCAACCAGCTCTTTAGCTGTCTCAGTATCCCCGAACTGATAAGGATTACTTACAGGTTTCCTGTTGAATGCTGAGCTTCCGACATTCCACACAACATTTATTGCAGTATGATTCAGGAACATTTCATCACTGAAATAGACAGTCCCAGCGTTTATCGGAGCAATGCCCACGCCTCCACGTATCGGGATCAGAAGCGATCCCAGTAAAAAAGTGAAAAAGAACATTGCCGGCAGCCATAGCCTGATCCTTTCAAATCCCCTGAACAACCTGTCAATGTATCTCCTGTACAAAAAAATAAAAAGGGCTGAAAGCAGAATGATTCCCACCGAAACTGAAATAAGCTGAAAGGTGCTCACCGAAGCCGCTGCGGCCTTAGGTGTTTTCAGGTAGACAAAGGGAGTATAATCCATCCTGAATCCCCAGTATTTATACAACAGTGTGTCTGATACAACAAGTGCTGATGAGATTATAATTATAACATAGGTGTACCACTTCATGAATTTCCTTAACCGGTCCCCGTTGAAATAAACTCCCGGTATCATAAGAAGAAGAGGGATAACAAGAATATATCCTGTCGCAGAAATATCAAGCAAAATGCCATGCCGGAAGGTGAGAAGAAGCAATCCGGGATTGAATTCGAAAGCTTCGCGGAAATGAGTAAGTATGAAAAATAATCTCGCAAGGACGAAAAAGATCAACCAGAATAATGCATAAAAAAATACTGCAGTCAGTCTTTTTTTCATTTCAGCCTGATTAAATATTTATCACCATTCTTGTAGAACAGCAGCAGTGATACTGTTATTATTATCATTCCTGCAAGGGTGAGCAGTTCCGGTTTTTCACCGGGAGCCAGCATCCAGCTGAGGATAGCCCCTGCGACAGGAATTATAAATTTCCACATATTGAGATCGGAGACCTTTACATGTGGCCTCTGCAGAAGCCGGTACCATAATGAAAAGGCAAAAGCTGAAACAAAGCTCAGCCATGTCAGAGCCAGCCAGTATTCTGCAGGTCTCGGGCCTTCCGGCAATCCTTCAAGCGGTACAGAAAGCAAATAGATAATTATTCCCCCAGTAAAAAGAGATGTAGAGCTCAGTACAAGCGGATTTATTCCACGGCTCTTAAGGGATACCATAACATTGCTGGTGGCAGTTGCTATGTTGGCTCCTAGGATCATGACAACACCAAGCATCTCAATTGCGCTCCCAAGCTTAAATGCCTGTCTGCCTGCACTTATGAGAATAACTCCCGAAATACCCGATATGATCGTTATTATCTTTCTTCTTGTCAGCTTTTCTCCATCGCTCATTATTGATGCAACAACTGCCGTCACGAGAGGCTGCGAACCAACTATTACAGCTCCGAGAGCACCGGGAACAAGGTCCATCCCCAGATAAAACAGTATATAATTCATCAGTGTCTGTAGCAACATAATCCAAACGACAATCTTCCAGTGTTCCCTTATCATTGAAATGAAAACGGCAGGTCTGACTGTAAAAGGCAGGATCATCAGTCCTGAAATAATAAATCTCAATCCTGCAAAGTGAAGCGGGGAATCATACTGAAGACCAATCTTTATGACTGCATAAACTGTTGACCATAAGAGGCATGCCAGTATTGCAAGGATAATAGTATTGTCTTTGTTGTCCACAGAATGAATTTGGCGGCAAATATCCGAAAAAATAACATATAATTAATAGATTTGCCTAAAGTTCAGAAAACCGGCTATGACTGTTTCAGAATATCTTGCCGATCAATTATATATTTCGGGCGTACGCTATGTTTTTGGCGTTCCGGGTGGGGCATCACTTCCATGGATTGAAGCTTTCAGAAATGCCGGAATTGAGTTTATTCTTACAACAGGCGAAGCTGCTGCAGCAATAATGGCTGATGTTACATTCAGGCTTACAGGGATCCCGGGAGTATGTCATGCCACCTTCGGTCCCGGCGCCACTAATATCACAACAGGTACTGGTTGTGCATTCCTCGACAGATCTTCTGTTATTGTCCTTACAAGTGAAATGGAAGACAAGATGATCCGGAGAACAACCCAGATGAATATTGATCATCAGAAGCTTTTCAGACCACTGACAAAAGCTACATTCCGTCTTAAACGGGAGAATGCTTCTGAAATAATTAGTAAATCCCTGAGAATATGCAGGGAAGAGTATCCGGGCCCTGTACACATAGGACTTCCGGCTAACATTGCAGAAGCAGATATTCCATGTCTTCCGGCAATACAACCTGACACATTTCAGGAGCAGATATCAGGCAATGCTGAAAAAATTATTTCATTACTTGAAAAATCCCGAAGACCACTCATAGCAGCAGGACTGACGGCAAGGCGGCTGGGGATTCAGTCATATCTGCTCCCGTTTCTCGATAAATATAAAATACCTGTTGTTTTAACTCCCATGGCAAAAGGTATTATAAGCGAGAATCATCCCTCCTATGCAGGAGTGCTGTTTCATTCATTAAGCGACTACTTTGATGATCTCTGGCATAAAACAGATCTTGTCATAGGAATAGGATATGATCCTGTTGAATATAATTATGAATCATGGATCCCCGGAGTACCCCTTATCCATTTTGATACAAGGGAAACCGACATGCCGGATACAATTGATGTTTTACAGTATGCAGGATCTCCGGCAGAATGGTTCAATATTCTGGAAAAACTGAATCCGGGAACCTTAATACCGGAACCAGGTATTATTAAAGGGATCCGTGATGAGATGATCTCGGTTTTTGAAGGATTTACAAATCATTTTGGTCCGGTTTCAGCATTAAAGATTTTAAGGGAAGAGTTACCAGCCGATACTATTATTACAACGGATGTAGGATCTCATCTTCATCTTGCAGGACAATACTGGGAAACGCGCGGAAAGAGTAACTTCATCATTTCAAACGGGTGGTCGGGAATGGGTTTTGGAATTCCCTCGGCCATTGCTGCTGCAATATCAAAACCATTTGCAGGGAGTGTTTGTATCACCGGCGACGGTGGATTTCTGATGAGTGCAGGCGAAATAATGACTGCCAGACGCAATAACCTCCCTGTTATGATAATAGTCCTTTCCGATGGTGAGCTCAACCTTATTAAACTTAAGCAATCGTGGAAAGGTATCAGACCAGGCGGTATGAACCTGTATTACGGGGACTTGTTTGGATCAGATATGTTTCTGGGAGTTAAAGTATTAAGAGTTGATTCTCAAGAATCAATGCGAAAAGCGATAAACTCTTCTCTTTTACTTAAAGAGCCTGTCATAATTAATGCCATCATCGATCCTGATGATTATAAATGGCTGGTTGTGAAAAGATAGTTGACAGGATAACTGCCTGAGGATTATTTCTTTGTTTTGGCCGTTTTGGTTTCTTTTACTTCTTTCTTTTCCTTCACCGGTTTTGATTCCTTCTTGTCTTTGTCAGTCTTTTCTTCAGCCACAGCTTTCTTCTCCGGAGCAGCTTTTTTCGGTTTAGCGCTCTTCTCTTCCTTTATAGCTTTTTCTTCACCGGCTTCTTTAGTCTTCTTTACCGGCTTTGCCTCCTTAACCTCCTTTGTCTGCCTGGCTGATTTAACTTCTTTTGGTTTTTTTGTTTCAGCAGGCACCTCAACAGTTTCCTTTCCCTCTGCTACTTCAGCTGATACCTTGGCCGCTGCTTCTTCCTTCTCTGAACTTAATTTCTGAACCTCCTGGATTTCTGAATGTTTTTTACCCTGCACCTCCGGAACTTCCGCAACCTCTTTTACTGCCACAACTTCAGCAACTTCCTTCTCAGCCTTTCTCTCTTTCACAGGTTTCCTTTCCTTCAGCCCTTTTCCCTTTGATGCCTCAGGTTGCTTTATTGCCTGCTTGTTTTGTTTTTTTCTGCGACGTCTTACACCATATGTACCAAGGATAATCTTACCTCTTTTAGTTTTTTTATCACCTTTTCCCATAATTTTTGGTTTTGATTCGTTTTTACATCCTTTACAGGGTGCCCGCAAAGTTAACAATATTCTTTTTTATTAATCAAGATAATCAATGACGCGTTTAATAAAAATAATCACATCCGGCAAAAATATTAACTTGCAGCATTTATAATATATTCTGATGCAAACATTACATGATTTAAGACTGGCTGTACTTATTGATGCCGATAATATTCCTTTCAGCAATGTTAAGGGGATGCTTGAAGAAATTGCAAAATACGGGACTCCCACATTCAAAAGGATCTATGGCGACTGGACAAAGCCGACAGTTGCCGGATGGAAAGGTGTCTTACTTGAGAATGCAATAACTCCCATACAGCAATACAGCTATACAAAAGGGAAAAATGCAACCGATTCTGCAATGATAATTGATGCGATGGATATCCTTTACTCGGGTAAAGTGGATGGATTCTGTCTGGTATCAAGCGACAGTGACTTTACAAGGCTTGCAACCAGATTAAGGGAAGCCGGGATGACAGTAATAGGAATAGGTGAGCGAAAAACACCCTCCCCTTTCATTATTGCATGCGATAAATTCATTTATCTTGAGATCATAAATTCCCCGGCAACGATACAGGAAACAGAACCTGTTAAAAAGAAGACGGGAGCTGCAGCCGGTATCAGGCATAAAAACGAAACCAGCGATGCTCAGGTCCAGATCAAAAAGGTCAGACGCCTTATAGCTTCATCAATAACAGACCTTGCAGATGAAAACGGATGGGCTTATCTCGGTGATGTGGGCAACCTTATACTAAAAAAACAGCCTGATTTCGATCCCAGGAACTTTGGTTTTACAAAGCTGAGCCCTCTCATAAAATCACTTGATTTTGAGATAGATGAACGAGATTCAGGGCAGAACAACACCAAGCATATCTATATAAGAAACAGAAAGTAGTGGTGAGTGGTGAGTGGCGAGCAAGAATCCCCTCCCGGGAGGGGAAGGGGGTGCGTTAATATAAGGAATGAAGAGGCGCTAAGTGATAAAATACAACTAATTCTGGCTTAATATTTTTTCTTTCCAAAAAAAAATCAGACCTTTGACACGGTTTTAATAACATATTTTAATAATTGAATCATGAACATTTACGTAGGAAGTCTAAATTTCAAAATGACTGAAGCAGACCTTAAAGAGAAATTTGAGGAGTATGGCGAAGTTACATCCGCCAAAATTATTATTGACAAATACTCCGGAAAAAGCAAAGGATTTGGTTTCGTTGAAATGCCTAACGATGCTGAAGCCAAAAAAGCTATTGAAGAACTCAATGGCTCAGATATCCAGGGCAGAAAAATTATTGTGAACGAATCTATCGAAAGAGCTGACAGAAGAAGCAACTTCAGAGGTGGTGGTGATAACAACAACCGCCGGGGAGGCAATCCCAGAAGAGATAATTACAGGTAGAAATCCAAAAAATTAAGCTATGAAAGGGACTGTTAAATGGTATGACAGAGTCAAAGGTTATGGGTTCCTTCAAACTGAGGACAATAAAGATATCTTTGTACACCGATCAGGGCTTGAGGTTTCACACACTAACCTTGAAGCAGGCCAGGCTGTTGAATTTGAAGTTGAACAGAGAGATAAAGGACCTGTTGCTGTGAAAGTAAGAAAAATCGATTGATCTTACTCAAATTTTTAACGGGAGGCTGTAACAATATTACAGCCTCTTTTTTTTACCTTTAGATCGCGAATTCTTTAATTGATTTAATAAGGAAAATACACATATTTTATATATCCTTTGCGTCCTCCGTGCTGGTTATGTGTTATGTGTGCCCCCTTTGTGCTCTTTGTGTGACCTTTGTGACCTTTGTGGTTAAATAAATATCCTATAAATTATCCAATATGAATATCTCTTTAAGTACATCAAATCTCTTTAAACTGATCATACTGATATCACTGATTTCAGTCTCAGCTGAAGCCCAGACAAATTATGACTCATTGCAAAAGGGCTTTGCTGATCCTCCCTCTTCTGCACAGCCCAGGACCTGGTGGCACTGGACAAACAGCAACGTAACTATTGAAGGTATAACAAAGGACCTTGAATGGATGAAGAGCTCAGGAATAGGGGGAATGCAACTTGCAGATGTTGCTGCCGGACAGGGTCAGGTCACCTCTGAAAAAATAGTTTTCAGGTCTGATGAATGGTTTAATGCTGTCAGACATGCTGCATCAGAAGCTGAACGTCTTGGTCTCGAAATGTCTCTTTTCAGCTCTGCAGGCTGGAGTCTCGCCGGTGGTCCCTGGGTCAGTCAGCAACAGGCAATGAAAAAGCTTGTCTGGAGCGAACTTGTTGTTGAAGGACCACATGACCTGAATGGTAAATTACCGGATCCCCCGTCAAATGAAGGCCCGATACAAAATCTTACAAGATCGGCAAGAAATAACCCGTCTGAAATCCCATTCTACAGGGACTGTATAGTACTTGCTTTCCCCACTCCGGCCGATGAAAAGGATTTTATTTCACCGGAACCCGTTGTTACAACCGGAACCGGGACGATTGACGGCAAGGCTTTGTATGATAATGACCTCAATACATCAGTTACTATTAAATCGGGTAACAATAAGAACATTGTCTGGATACAGTTTTACCGCGATGAACCCATGAGGGCTCAGGCTGTAACCATGGCAAATCGTGCAGGCATACCTGTGGGGGCCCTTAAGGTAAGCGATAATGGCACTGAATTCAGGACTATAGCCATTTTGCCGGGGGCTCAGCTATACCGGTCAGGCAAGGTCGCAACATATTCTTTCCCTGAAACAAATGCAAAATATTACAGGTTTGAGTTTACCGGAGCACCGCAGAGTCCGGCTGAAGTAATGGCTGAAGTAACAACCAGACCCGATTCGGTTTATACATTCGGTGAAATAAAACTCCATAGTGCAGCAAAAATAAACAGATGGGAAGATAAAGCAGGATTTTATCACCTTTTCAACTACGAACCGGTAGCATCAATACCTGTTCCTGTGTCTTCAGTTATTGACCGGGAAAAAATAATTGATCTTACCGGGAACCTTCAACCCGACGGGACTCTAAAATGGAAAGTACCTGCCGGAAAATGGACTGTCATGCGTTTCGGCTATTCACTTACCGGCTCAAGGAACAGGCCTGCCGTACCTGCCGGATCGGGTTTTGAAGTGGACAAATTAAGCAGGGAGCATGCTGAATCCTACCTTAAAGAATATGCAGGTCCGGTTAAAGATGCACTCGACGCACTTTACGGGAAAAGTCTCAGGTATATATTGCTCGACAGCTGGGAAGCAGGTATGCAGAACTGGACAGAAAATATGACAGATGAATTCAAGAAGCGGAGAGGATATGACCCGACCCCCTTTCTGCCATGCATGACTGGCAAAATTGTTACAGACAGTGATATAAGCGACAGATTTTTAAGGGATTTCAGACGTACCCTGGCAGACATGTTTGCGGAAAACTTCTATAAAACAGTAACTGAATACTTTAATAAGGAGGGTATCGGGACCTATGGCGAAGCTTCAGGAGTGTCGCTTGAGATCCTTGAAGATGCTTTACTTTGCAAGAAATATGTCGACATACCAATGGGAGAATTCTGGTACAGATCTCTTCACCCTGAACTTATGTATCAGCAGGATGTCAGGGGAGCAGCTTCAGCAGCTCATATTTATGGAAAACAAATAGTTGCTGCTGAAGCATTTACAGGAGGAGGATTCAATTCTCCCTACGATCTTAAAAAAGTTGGTGATTACTGGTTTACACAGGGAATAAACAGGTTTGTATTCCATACATCTGCGCATCAGCCCCTTGATACTAAACCGGGAAATACGATGGTCGGGGCACATATTAACCGTAATATCACATGGGCCTCACAAGCTGAACCTTTCATGACATATCTGTCGAGGTGCTCGTTTTTGCTTCAGCAGGGCAGATTCGTTGCTGACATTGCATATCTTCTCGATGAAAACGCTCCTTCAACAATGCCAATCTGGGGCAGTGGATTAAATCCTGCTCCACCCGAAGGATATGATTATGATTTTATTAATGCCGATGTACTTATAAAAAGAATGTCAGTTGACGGAAATGGCCGGCTTGTTCTTCCTGACGGGATGAGCTATTCTGTACTTGTGCTTCCCGGAACAAGACAAATAACCCTTCCTGTGCTGAAGAAGATCAGGGAGCTTGTCAAAAACGGAGCCACTGTAACAGGTCCTAAACCCCTGACCACCCCCGGACTGGAAGGATATCCCGAATCAGAAAAAATATTACAGGAGATAGGCGATGAAGTTTGGGGCGACCTGGACGGGATAAGCAAAACAAGAAGAGAATATGGAAAGGGGAAAGTGATCTGGAATTACCCTCTGGGATCTGTTCTGAAATTGAATGAAACTGATCCCGATGTTGAGTATTCCGGAGCTCTTGATTCGGAGTTAAAATGGATACATCGCACTACAGACGGAACTGATATTTATTTTATTGTAAATTACTCGGATAAGCCGCTCAGTACGGAAATAAGGTTCCGCCAGAAAGGGAGACCGGCAGAACTATGGGATCCTTCAACGGGAAGAAAGATACCGGTAACAGGCACTGATTCAGGTGAACGGACAATAATTCCGCTTGATCTTGCTGAAAGAGAATCAGTTTTTGTAGTTTTTTCTGACAAAGCTTCTGAAAAATTGATCCCCGCCATGACCGCAGAAGTCCTTCTCTCAGATTTTTCAGAAAACTGGGAGGTCTCTTTTTCTCCTGAGTATGGCGGACCGGAGAAAGCAGTATTTAACCACCTTGAATCGTGGACTGCAAACAACGATGACAGAATTAAGTACTATTCCGGAACAGCAACTTACGTCAAAACGATCGATGTTCCTAAAAAATGGCTTAAGACAGGAAATAGTATAAAGATAGACCTTGGCGATGTAAGGGACATAGCTGAGGTTAGTGTTAGCGGCAAAGCAGCCGGGATAATCTGGAAGCCGCCTTATACAGCTGATATTACAGGAATGCTTGTAAAAGGAAGTAACAGAATTGAGATTAAGGTCACAAATCAATGGATCAACAGGCTCGCGGGAGATCAGAAATTACCACCCGACAGAAAGGTTCTGAACTCATCCCTGTTTATTTTTCCTCCGGGGAAGCTGAATGAATCAGGGCTGCTGGGGCCAGTCAGGATTTTAAGTAATTAAGAACATTTAAAAATCTTAGTTTATACAAGGGTCTATCAGAGCCGCGTAGTTCGGCCACATACAGTGAGCATAATGAGGACCTACCCACTCTTCATAATGGAGTATCTTAAATGAAACAATATCTCCTATATTTAATTCCCTTCCATACAATCCAGGGTCAAAAGTTATATTTATCCCTAAAGGAAGTTTAGAATTGTCAGGTGCGTTTACAATTTCCACTAAATTAAAATAAGCGTTTCCATTATTATTCAGACTTACTACTTTCCCTTTATAGCATAACGAATCCTGATTATTTTTTTCGCACCCCACTCCCATCATAAATAGAAGCAGGACAGCAATACCTGTGTTTACAATTATTTTTCCCATTGTTTTTACTGTTTTTTTCAAGGTTTTTTACTGTTTTTCCAATGTTGCCGGGCAAAGAGTTCCAGGCCTGCACGGTTTCCTATAAGCTGATACGTAACTAACTGTCGAAACGCTGCTTAAAAATAAACAAATATTTTCATATTGTGCAGGGCGCAGGGCACAGGGCGAAGGGTTCAGGGCACGGGGCTCAGAGCGCAGGGCGTAGGGCGCAGGGCAAAGAGCACAGAGCGCAGGGCGCAGGGCAAGGCTGGAGTTAGAAGTTGGAATCAGCAGCAGGCAGTTGGTCAATGAATCATTATACTTTTCTACATAGAAAATTTAATTTATTGATCTTTAACAGCAGGTAAACGATAATAATT
>CAZWUB010000025.1:0-33532 GCA_964637415.1 uncultured Rikenellaceae bacterium | reverse complement strand
CGCTGAGATCACCACCTTTCAGGCAGATGATGCCATTAGCCGGTTTGTTATCACTTTCTGATCTCAGGTTTTTTAATGTCAGTTCAACAAAACGGGTGAATTCCATTACAGCCCTGCTGACAACAAAGTCATATTTCCCCGGTTCATCTTCGACTCTTTTCCAGATCAAACTGACATTATCAAGTTTCAGTTCATCAGCTACTGCTGAAGCAACTTTGATCTTTTTGCCAATTGAATCAAGAAGTATGAATTCCGAATTGGGAAAAAGAATAGAAAGTGGTATTCCCGGGAACCCTCCTCCGGTTCCAACGTCAAGGATCCTTGTTCCGGGTTTAAAATTTATGAACCTGGCAATTGATAACGAATGAAGGACATGGTGAATGTAGAAATTATCAATATCTTTTCTTGAAATTACATTTATTCTGCTGTTCCACTCTTCATACAGTTGTTTGAGAGATGATATTTTCTTTCTCTGAACTTCTGAAAGTGACGGGAAATATCTGAAAATGATTTCAGGCATTACCTGGCGCCGGTTTTCACAAAGATATTGTAAAGCAGGGTTTTTGCCCGGTATAACTGGGCTTTGACAGTTCCGATCGGAATTTTAAGCTCTGCCGATATCTCTTCATATGAAAATTCCTTGTAATATCTCAGTTCTATTATTTCCCGGTAGGGCGATTTCAGCTGGGTTACAATTTTCCTGAGAGTAGCAATTTTCTGATCATTAATCAACGCCTCTTCGGGGTCGGGGAGGTCGGACTGGATATTTACGGTCATAGTATCCATAATATCCTTATCCTGGTTGACAGGTATAGGCGATGATTGTTTTTTCCTTATAAAATCGATGCAGTTATTTGTGGCTATCATAAAGAGCCACGTGCTGAATGCGAAACGCGGTGTGTAGCTGTCAATGCTTCTGAATGCCTTGCCAAAGGCCTCAATCGTAAGGTCTTCAGCGTCAATGGGATTATTTACCATTTTCAGCAGCATGAAATAAATTGAATCCCGGTACCGGTTCATCAGCCCTGCAAAAGCTTTTTCGTTTCCCTTTTTGGCTTCTTCGACAAGAATAAGGTCAGCCTTCGCTTTTTCTGAAAGCTCCTGGTTTACTTCCATTTGTTTTTACCCGATCTGCTAATTGTATTGCAAAAATAAATAACACTGTTTATCACGGGGGAAAAGATATCAAAAAATAATGAATATCCGGCTATCCCCTTTTCATTTAGTCTCTTCTGTCCCGGAATAAGAACTGCTATCTGGCTGATAAATCTTATTCCGAAAATGGCGACTGTAAACTGCCACAGAAATAAAGGTATTATCAGAATTATAAAAGAAATATAGAAAAGAATCCTGGTAACAGGTTCAGTCATAATCAGGAATTTATGTCCTGTTTTATAATATGGGGCAGCAGAAAAATGTCTCTTTTTCTGCATGAACCATTTTTTCAGTGTGGGACAGGGTACTGAACTTGTATGACTCTCTTTCCTGAATTCGACACGGGTATTGGCCCTGGTGGAGTTCGCATTAACAAAAAGATCATCATCGCCTGAGACCACGTGAGTATGGCCTTCAAATCCCTTCTTCTTAAAAAACAGTGAACGCCGGTATGCCATGTTACGTCCCACACCCATATAGGGGATGCCTCTTATTGCCATTCCCAGATACTGAAGTGCTATCATGAAGGTATCATAGCGGATATATTTATTGAGGATCCCTTTTCTTTTCATATACCCGCCATAACCCAGAATGATCTCAGTTTTTTCATCAAAGCCGGATGTCATTCCTTCTATCCAGTGCGGAGATCCTGCCATACAGTCGGAATCTGTAAATAGCAGTATTTCGTTCGAGGCTGCTTTGATACCTATGAACTGGGCAAATTTCTTATTGTGTGTAAAGCGGGGATCTTTACTGACTGTTGATATCTTTAACCGTGGATATTTAACAAGGAAGCTTCCGAGGACACTATAAGTATCATCCTCGGAGCAGTCATCAACAACAATAACTTCAAAATCGGGATAATCCTGTTCAAGGATTGAAGGAAGAAAGTTACGCAGGTTTTCAGCTTCATTTCTGGCACAGATAATAACCGAAACAGGTTGTTTGTCATAATTTGCGGAGGGGTGCCTGTATCGGGCGACTGCTGAATAAAACCATAGATAATAGAACAGCTGCACCACTGATGATAGTGCAAATACCATAAATACGACCGAAAGGAGCAGGTTTTCCTGAAAAATCATTGAACTTCCATAATCCGGGCACAATATTAGCAAGATAATCGGAATCCGGGAGAATAGTTTTCAACAAAAATGATCTCATAATTTTCTAAGGCCGCATGGATGAGTTACATTTGTGCTGCAAATTACGGATCATTTTTATGTTTGAAGTTCGGATAAAGGATAAGGCAACTAAAGCCAGGACTGGCATCCTCAGGACAGACCATGGAGATATTCCTACTCCGATCTTCATGCCTGTGGGTACCGGAGGAACTGTCAAGGGTATCCTTCAGCGCGACCTGGAAGAAGATATTGACGCAAAGATTATTCTTGGGAACACCTATCATCTCTATCTGCGTCCGGGTACTGACATACTGCGCCAGGCCGGCGGACTTCACAGCTTCATTTCATGGAACAGGCCGTTGCTGACAGACAGCGGGGGGTACCAGGTATTCTCACTTTCAGGGAACAGGAAGCTGAACAGCGAAGGTGTGGTATTCAAATCTCATATTGACGGCTCGAAGCATGAATTTACTCCTGAGAATACTGTTGATATTCAGAGGATCATAGGAGCTGACATAATTATGGCTCTTGACGAGTGTGCTCCCTTTCCCTGTGATCACCGTTATGCTGAAAAATCTGTTGAACTTACACATCAGTGGCTCGACAGAGCTGTTGAAAGATTCAGGAATACTGATCCGGTCTGGGGCTGGAAACAGTATCTGTTCCCGATTGTTCAGGGCGGGGTCTTTGACGATCTGAGGAAATTGTCAGCAGAAAAGATCGCCGGAGCTGGTATGGCCGGTAATGCAATCGGAGGATTATCTGTCGGGGAACCTGCAGAAGAAATGTACAGGACAATTGAGATAGTGAATGAAATATTACCCGATGACAAACCAAGATACCTGATGGGAGTGGGGACGCCGGCAAACATACTCGAAGCTATTGAAAGGGGGATCGACATGTTTGATTGTGTTATGCCAACCCGCAACGGACGTAACGGAATGCTTTTTACATCACAGGGGATAATAAACATCAAGAACCGGCGATGGACCGATGATTTCAGTCCCATTGATCCTGAAGGAGCTTCAGCTGTCAGCCTGAAATACTCTAAGGCTTACCTGAGGCATCTTGTAATTTCGGGAGAAATGCTTGGCGGACAGATTTCAAGTCTCCATAACCTGGCATTCTATTTGAAGCTGGTGAGCGATGCCAGGAAAAAAATTGAGGAAGGTGATTTTAAAAGATGGAAAGACAAAACAATAAAAAGGGTTTCGGAAAAACTTTAAGATCCCTGAAACCTAAAATACTTGATTTCTATATAATCAGGAAATTCCTGGGAACCTTTCTTTTCTGTCTCTTTCTCATAATTACAATTGCAGTCATCTTTGACCTTTCGGAAAAGCTTGACAATTTTATGGAAAAAGAGGCTCCCTGGCAGGCAGTGGTCTTTGATTACTACCTTAATTTTATCCCGTATTTCGCCACACTCTTTGCTCCGCTCTTTGTCTTTATTACAGTGATCTTTTTTACATCGAGGATGGCTGTTAATACTGAAATAATCGCAATACTGAACAGTGGTATGAGTTTCCGCCGTATGATGTGGCCATATTTTCTCTCATCACTTGTAATTGCAGGAGTCATCTTTTATCTGACAAATTTTATTATCCCTCATGCCAACCTTGTCAGGCTCGATTTCGAAGATAAATATTACAGGCCCCGGGGACGGAGATTGAATATTGAAAACGTCCACCGACAGGTATATCCCAATGTATATGTATATATTGAATCTTACAGCCCTATTTATCTTCGCGGGAGGAATTTCACTCTGGAAAAATTTGATGAAGAAGGCAACCTGCTTTCAAAAATTTCAGCTCCAACCGTTACATGGGATTCTGTATCAAGTAAATGGTTGGTTTTGAATTATACCCTCCGTGAAATAAGCGGGAGGGAGGAGCTTGTTACCAAAGGAACACAAATTGATACAACGCTTATTATAAAGCCTGAAGATTTTTCGAGGGATCCGAGCTTTGTCGGTACAATGACATACAGGGAACTTGATGATTATATCGGTCAGCTTGAGCTTCAGGGATCAGAAGAGATAAAGGTCTTTCTTATTGAAAAATACAGACGATTCGCCAGCCCCTTTGCTGTGTTCATTCTTACACTGATAGGTGTTACTCTGTCGTCACGGAAAGTAAGGGGAGGCATAGGTATGAACATAGGTATAGGCCTTGCATTGAGTTTCTCTTATATCTTCTTTCAGCAGTTTGCCTCTCAGTTCTCACTGAAGGGGAACCTCAGCCCTATGCTTGCTGAATGGATACCGAACATGATTTATATTGTTATAGGTGCAGTGCTCTACAAACTGGCGCCGAAATAGTTTCTTTAAATCGTATTATTTCTTTAAACTTGTAACCCTGTTTTGAACAGGTATCTGATTCTTTATTAACTGAGAGTAATTATGGCGCTTAACAATAAGATCCGGGAGCTGAAGGAAAAGCGTGAGAAGCTTCTCCTCGGGGGTGGTGAACAGGCAATAGAAAAGCAGAAGGCGATGGGTAAGCGTACCGCCAGGGAGCGTATTATGGCACTTCTCGATGACGGATCTTTCACCGAATACGACCTTTTTGTAGAACATGATGCCCGTGATTTTGATATGGACAAAAAATCCCTACCCAGCGATGGTGTAATAATCGGATCGGGTACAATGGAAGGAAATCCCGTGGCAATTTATGCGCAGGATTTCACTGTTGCAGGAGGATCACTCGGGCTGATGCATTCCAGAAAGATTACAAAGATCATGGATCATGCACTTAAGATGAGGATGCCGCTGATAGGTATAAATGATTCGGGCGGGGCAAGAATACAGGAAGGAGTTAACTCTCTTGCGGGTTACGGTGAAATTTTCTTCAGGAATACTATCTCCAGCGGGGTCATACCACAGATTTCCGTCATCCTCGGTCCCTGTGCCGGAGGTGCAGTTTATTCACCTGCCCTTACCGATTTCGTGTTCGTTGTCGACAAGATATCAAAAATGTTTATCACCGGGCCGGAAGTAATTAAAACCGTACTTGGTGAAGAGATCTCAATGGAAGATCTGGGAGGCGCCCGCGTTCACAGTGAAGTTACCGGGAATGCCCATTTTTACTCAACAAGCGAGGATGAGTGCTTTGCAAGGATAAAGAAACTTGTTTCATTCATTCCCTGGAATAACAGCACAAAGGCAAAAGTTATCGAACCTGCTGAACCGCTTACCGGTTTTAACATAGAAAAGATAGTTCCGGATGATCCTACAATGCCTTATGATGTAAGGGATGTTATACGGGCTGTCACAGATAGTTCCGATTTCTTTGAAATAATGGAACACTATGCAAAAAACATTGTTATTGGTTTTGGCCGGATCGAGGGGCGTACATCAGGTTTCGTGGCAAACCAGCCAATTGAAATGGCAGGCGTCCTTGATGTCGATTCATCAGATAAAGCGGCACGGTTCATCCGCTACTGCGATGCCTTCAACATACCAATTGTAACCTTTGTTGATGTGCCTGGTTACCTTCCTGGCGTTGACCAGGAGCATGCCGGGGTAATACGTCATGGAGCTAAGATCCTGTATTCCTATAGTGAAGCAACAGTACCCAAAATAACAGTTATCCTCAGAAAGGCATACGGCGGAGGATATATTGCAATGAGCTCACGTCATCTGAGAGCCGATTATGTTTTTGCATGGCCGACAGCCGAAATAGCTGTTATGGGGCCCGAAGGTGCTGCAAATATAATCTTCAGGAAAGAAATAATGTCGTCTGACGACCCCGATGAGACAAGAAAGCAGAAGGTCGAGGAATATAAGAAGAAATTTGCAAATCCCTATGTGGCCGCTGCAAGAGGATATGTGGATGCAGTAATTGAACCATCCGAAACAAGAAAATTCCTGAAACATTCAATTACAGTTTCTGAGAACAAGGAGATACATATGCCTCAGAAAAAACACGGACTGCCGCCATTTTAGCCTCTAATATTATGGAAAAAGATCAGAATCTGGAAATACTCAATATCAATACAAGCCTTTACAAGACGAGGATCAGTGATAAATTCAGGAACAGAAAGCCGTATTCAAAACCCGATCCCCGATCAGTTCTGAGCATAATTCCCGGAACTATACTTGATATCCTTGTAAAACCCGGGCAGAAAGTAAAGAAAGGTGACGAGCTCATGATACTTGAAGCAATGAAAATGCAGAATATGCTTAAGGCAGTATCAGGAGGGAAGATCAGATCAGTAGCAGTAAAGAAGGGCGACAAGGTGGCAAAGGGAACACTTCTGCTTGAGATGGAATGAGATTACAGATTTCCCACAAATACTACATGATCACTGATATGTGAGGGGAGTTCATTTATCTCACTAAAAATTCCATAAACGGTCGATCCGCTGCCCGACATTGAACTGTAGATTGCTCCTGCCCTGTAAAGAGAATTCTTGATATCTTCTATTTCGGGATAAATACTGAAGACATATTGTTCAAAATCATTTAATATCTCACCCTTCCATTCTGAGGGATGAAGCTTATAAAGTTCCTCAAGGCTCTTTTCCGGCCTTGCAGGGATACAATTATTATATGCATCACGGGTGCTTATGCGTATTCCCGGATTAACGAGAACTATTTTAAATCCTTCGGGAAGATACTCTGCAGGTTTCAGCACTTCCCCCCTGCCTGTCGCAAAGGACGGTACCGGATCGATAAAAAACGGACAGTCGCTTCCCACTTCAAGGGCAATTTTCTTCATGAGGCTTATATCTATCGACAATCTGAAACATTTGTCAATGGCCCTTATAAGGCAGGCTGCATCTGATGATCCTCCTCCGAGCCCTGCAGCAGCCGGGATCTTCTTGTGAAGATGTATCTTCAGGAATGGGATATTGTAATTCTCCCGCATCTTTTTCAAAGCCCTCATAACAAGATTCTCTTTCGGCCTCGATCCGATGTTTATTCCTGTTACAGTAAGACTATCCTCCTTTACCTGCTCCCGTGGAACAACAAACTCCAGAGCATCACAGAGACCTACCGGATAAAAGATCGTTTCAATGTCATGAAATCCGTCATGACGTTTTCCGGTAACTCTCAGTCCTATATTTATCTTGGCTCGTGGAAACGAAATCATTTGCCCGGTATTTTCCGTAAAAGTAATTAAATCTATTTAATTTATAAATATAGGTAATTTATTGTATTCCTTTGTGTTACTTAGTGATAACCTTTGAGCGCCTTTGTGGTAATAAAATTTATTTCAACAAGTTTTTAACAAATTTTGTTTGTAATAAAAGATGGATCCGGGGGATTAAAGATGCATGTAATCTTTACCTTTGAAACCGGTGGAAACCGAGAATATTCACCTGTTAATCACATATAAATCAGTAATATAGGATCATGGCAAAGCAGATTAAGTCAGGCAGGCCCGTGGTAACGGTTTTACCCGATTTCGGGAAAGTCCCACCCCAGGCTATCGACATGGAGGAGGCTGTATTGGGTGCAATAATGCTTGAGAAGGAAGCTGTGATCACAATACTTGATATCCTTAAGCCGGAGAGCTTTTATAAAGATGCCCACCGGAAGATCTTTAAATCGGTTTCAGATCTGTCGGCACGGGAGTTTCCGGTAGATTTATATACTGTGACTGAAGAATTGCGTGCTCACGGAGAACTTGAAAGTGTCGGAGGGCCTGTTTATCTTTCCCAGCTTACTTCGAAGGTCGTATCAGCTGCAAATGTCGACTATCATGCAAGGATAGTGGCACAGAAATATATTCAGAGGGAGCTCATCAGAGTATCGACTGAAATACAGACAAGGGCTTTTGACGACACATGGGATGTAACAGAACTTCTCGATTATTCCGAAAATGAGCTGTTCCAGATTGCCGAGGGAAATATCAAACGTGAAGTCGCTCCTATAAATATGGTGATAAAGGAGGCCATCAGGGAGATTGAGGAGGCAGGAAAGAGGGAAGATGCTCTGGTTGGTATCCCTTCAGGTTTCACAAAGCTCGACAGGCTTACGTCCGGCTGGCAGAAAGCTGAGCTTGTAATAATCGCAGCCAGACCATCTATGGGGAAGACCGCCTTTGCATTGTCGATGGCAAGGAACATGTCAATAGACCATGGTAAAAAAGTTGCAATCTTCAGTTGTGAAATGTCATCAGTACAGCTTGTAAACAGGCTCATTATTGCCGAGACGGACATTGCGGGTGACAAGATCAGGAATGGCCGTCTGACAGAAGAAGAATGGAAGCAGCTTGATACCAGGATTAAAAAGCTTGTTCAGGCGCCGATCTTTATTGATGATACTCCTGCAATTTCAATATTTGAGCTCCGGGCAAAATGCCGCAGGCTTATGGCCCAGCATAAGCTCGATATTGTAATAGTCGATTATCTTCAGCTTATGTCGGGACCCGACAACGCAGGCAGCAGGGAACAGGAAGTAAGTAATATCTCACGTTCGCTTAAAAGTATAGCAAAGGAACTTAATGTACCGATTATAGCTCTTTCCCAGCTTAACCGTTCGGTAGAAATGAGGGGTGGTACGAAGCGACCTCTCCTTTCAGACCTCAGGGAGTCGGGAGCAATAGAGCAGGATGCCGACATGGTTGTATTTATTCATCGCCAGGAGAAATTCGGGATGCTCACCTTCGACGACGGATCATCGACAAAAGGTATTGCCGAAATAATCCTTGCGAAAAACCGTAACGGTCCCGTTGATGATGTAAGGCTCAGATTCCGCGAAGAAAAAGCCCAGTTTGTGGATATGGATGAATTCGATATTGATAATGTGCCTGAAATGAACGGAACCCAGAGCATTACACTGGGATCAAAGATGAATCACGACCGTTTAAGGACTGCGGGTAATGAATTTGATCATGAACATGATTATAATAACGATGAGCCTCCTTTTGCATGATAATAACAGGTTCTAATTGAATTTAAGGATAAACCTGAAGCCGGCACACCTGTACTTCAGGTTATCAAATCCTGCAAATATACCCGCTTCCCCCAGAAAGAACAATTCACTTATGCTGTATCCGGCTTCTGTATACATACTGTTGTTACCCGTTCCGAGCCACGACAGACTAAGATTTTCACGCATGAGCGTATTGCTCAGTACGGGAAGATATTTCAATAACAGATAGGGAGTCGTGTATTTAATATGGATCTCGCCAAAGAATTCGGGTGTGCTGAGAGAATAATAAGCCGGCAGATAGAACGCATCCTGATAATCATTCAGCAATAATGGGAATGACTGGGAATTGAAGTGGAAGAAATCAAAGAAAGGAATGTATTTATTATTTAGGAAGCCACCTGTTCGTACTCTCCATCTGAATTCACTGAATGCCCCCGGATCATATTTCTTTGAAGCTTCAAGCCTGATCATATCGAAATGCCTGTAACGTTCTGAAGGTTCTGAATACTCATTTATCCCGTGTTTCCATTGAAGCGTAAATACCGGCCAGTCAGATCCTTCGGGGATCCTGAAACCATTGTTCATCCTGTATTTCTGCCCCGGTGTAAATGTGATGTTTGTTGCAAGTTCATAGTGGATCTGATCGCGGAGAGAATGAAGCGGATCAGGATTATCTGTCAGCCATGGATTGTCAGGCAGATTTTCAGTATATTCTTCTGATCTTCTGAAGAATGAGAAGCTGCTTGTGTTTTCAAGCAATCTCCTGTTTTCATACTCTGCCGATATTTCAAGTCTCAGTCTGTTTGAAATATTGTTTCTGAAACCTGCAGTAAAGTAGCGGGCTTCATAAAGTTTCAGGTAATTCTTCCTGAGCAGAAGGGATGTCATTGAATTGAGGAAGGTGTTTATGCTGCCTCCCGATGCTATATCAGTGCTCATGACGCCTGTTCTGAAAAAAATTGTTGAGGGATTTGTTTTCCTGAAGCTGTAAGCGCCGTTTATGCGCCACATTATTCTTTCCCGGCTGAAAGCATAATCAATTTCCGGGGCAATGGAAAGAGTACTCTTTTTATTGAACTGTTTTGATAAACTGAAGTCAATTCCATAAGCAAACCCATCCACCGTATTGAATCTGAGGTTTTCGGGATCAGCAATACCTCCGAATGTGAACCTGAATCCCGAAGTATCCGACCAGGTGTGTCCGCCTGTAATCCTGTCAAATGCTTTCCCAGATTTGCTTTTCTGCTTTACGGGAGGTGACGCTGTAGTGTCCTGCCTGACTTCTCTGGCAACAAGGTTATTCTTAATGCTGTCGCGGATCCTGATACTGCGGATCTCTGATTCAGATAAGGGGATGGGCCTTATGTCCGCCCAGTAAGCGCTATCCTTCCTGTTTGCATCTTTATCAACAACATGTGTTGTAATATCCCTTATCTCCGGGTTCCTGCGTACACTGTCAGGAACAACTTTTTCAGTCTCCTTGTTCATCAGGCGGGCCATAACAATCATATCACGGTTACTTAGCTCATCCTTTTCGAGGATCTTTTCAATCTTTTGCCTGTTCTTTGATGCGGACTGATCAATACCTGAAGCGGCAGGGGGAGATACAGATACCTGAGCCATTACATCACTTCCGGGTTTCCTGAGGGATGTATTCGGAGTGACTTCGGAATACTTTACCGAGGTGCCATATCCGGCATCAGCCCTGAAACCAAGAATGCCTATATTCATCTCAAATTTCAGACTTACCGGCATCCATATATCTTCCTGTACAGGAATATATATCTGCTCAATACTTATTTTACCGGCCAGATTATCATTTGTAAGGTCGAGGCTATGTATGCACCAGAGATCTTCAATTATATAAATAGTCCCCTCAAAGAGCTGCTGGCTTTTCATTCTCGGGATAACCTGGATCTTGCTGACTGTATTATTCCCCTGAAGTGAAGCTCCCAGGTATTTAAACTTATAGTATGAAAATGCCTGGGGGGAAAGGGGTGATATGGCAACATCTGCAATGACCGGCTGGTAAAAGCTGGCCTGGATAATATCCATCGGGGAAATATTGTCGCCCTGGTCGGGGAAAGTGCTGTTTACAGATATGACTCTCTGGTGATATCTGGCCGGAGCTGTAAATTCAATTTCATTGTATGACTCCATCATGTAAACCTCACCCTCCTTTATTGATGTTGCTTCAGTGGAAGCATCCCCGTCGGAATCCATCTTAATGGATTTCTTTACAATTTTCGGGATCCTGTTTATCACGAGGTTTCCTTTGATATATACTTCTGCTTTCCAGGAATTTATATGGTTAAGGTGATAGGGAGCCATTCCGATGACCTTTCTCATTATATTATAAGCCGGGTCTTCACCTGTTGCCGAGATCCTGACTTCAGGAATTTCATAATACTGAACTGGGAGAATTACATTTTTTATTATTGTTCCTTCCTGTATGCTGATGTCGTAAAAAACCTGTGAGAATCCGAGGCTCTGGTAAGTTACAAGATATTTCCCTGCGGGAAGCTTCAGCTCATAATCACCCTTTGTATTTGCCGTAGTACCCTGTTTCAGTTCCTGGATAAAAACAGTTGAATAGGGGATAGGGTCACCCGATTCGCTTGTGATCCTGCCTTTCAGGACCTGTGAATATGAAAAGCCTGACGACAGAAATAATAGGATGTAAAGAATTACGGCACGGTTCATGTATTCCTGGAATTAATCTTCTCTTCCTGCAACTACAATGACTATTTCTCCTTTTGGCGGTTTATTTTCATAATGATCTGCAAGAAAGGACAGTGTGCCCCTGATATTTTCCTCATATATCTTGCTGAGTTCCCTTGATACTGAAGCCTGTCTTTCGGTCCCGAAATGTGCTGCCAGTTCTGAGAGGGTTCTTACAAGCCTGTATGGTGACTCATAGAAGATCATTGTTCTTGTCTCATTCTCAAGGGAGGTCAGCCGTTTCTGTCTGCCTTTTTTTGCGGGAAGGAATCCTTCGAAGCAGAACCTGTCGGAAGGCAGTCCTGAGTTTACAAGTGCAGGGATCAGGGCAGTGGGGCCGGGAAGGGTCTCAACAGCCAGTCCTTTTTCAATACATGATCTCACAAGCAGGAAGCCCGGATCAGATATTCCGGGTGTGCCGGCATCTGATATCAGGGCAACTGTTTTTCCCGATTCTATAAGGGAACAAACAGATTCGACAGCTTTGTGCTCATTAAACTTATGGTGAGCAAGCATCTTTGACCTTATATTATAGTGCTTCAGAAGGTTTCCGGCATGCCTCGTATCTTCAGCAAGAATGATGTCAGCATTTCCAAGTATCTCAACAGCCCTGAGGGTAATGTCTTTCAGGTTACCGATGGGGGTGGGGATGAGGAACAATTTACTCATTAACCTGGAATTTTCTTTTTACAAGTTCAAGGAGCAGTTGTGCTGACTTTTTTTTGGTATCATCACCGGTAATATTCATCACTATTGTACTGGCGTCGTCGATGTTGCCTGAATTGTCGAGGCTTGAGATTGTCTGATTATACAGTTCGGAATTGCCGTTAAAAAGTTCTCTGATGAAGAGGAATTTGTCGTTTATCCCTATTGCTTCTGATAACCGGTTTATCGGTTTGGATCTTATCAGTTCTCTCAGATCATCATCTTCCTTGTGAACTCCGATTCTTTCATTCAGCCTTCCGGTGCTCTGGCCGAGAGTATCGCCAAGTGTCACTTTTTCAATAGCTTCCTTTACTGTAACCGAGGGCTCTTTTTTAGTTTTAACAACTTCCTGGCTGCGATTATCCGGTTTTTGTTCAGTCTTCTCCTGTTTCTTAAATACGGTTACAGGTTTTTCTATAACCTGTTTTCCGGAAGTAATCTTCTGTTCAGATAATTCTTTAACGGCAGGTGAATTATCCTGAATGTTTTTCAGAAGCCTGATCACATCTGCAGCATTCCGGCATTTTGACTTTGCCAGCTCAACCTGCAAAAATGGAACATTCTGATAACTCTTAAAATCTTCAATGATCTCCACCGCTTCGTTCAGCTCCCTTATTATCAGGTCGACTGTCGTATTGAAATCCATGACTATTATTGTTAATAAAACAAACCAATTAGCTTACTTTGCAAAAATAACTATAATTCCAGAGTCATAACGGAATATAATTGCAAATTGGTGCACATCAGCTGATATAAAACTCATGGATATCCTGGAAAATACTGTAAGGATGACCGGTAAAAGGGGGACAATTGAAATAATAACCGGTTCAATGTTCTCGGGAAAGACCGAGGAGCTTATTAGAAGACTGCGGAGAGCACAATTTGCCGGTCTGAAGGTTGAAATATTCAAACCATCGATGGATAAGCGATATTCCGAAACAAGGATAGTATCACATGACGAGAAATCAATTCTTTCAACTCCCGTCGATCATTCATCATCAATTCTTATGCTTGCGGGAGACGTGAATGTTGTAGGGATAGATGAGGCTCAGTTCTTTGACAATTCAATTGTTGATGTGTGTAATAAGTTGGCAGATAGCGGTATAAGGGTCATAGTGGCAGGGCTCGATATTGATTTTTCAGGAAAGCCCTTTGGTCCGATGCCGGCACTTCTGGCAATCGCCGAATTTGTGACAAAGGTCCATGCCATCTGTATGCGATGCGGAAACCTGGCTCATTATTCTTTCAGAAAATCGGATGAAGAACAGGTGGTTGTACTTGGAGAAAAAGAGAAATATGAACCGCTCTGCAGAACCTGCTATAACATCGCAACCGGAAAGGATTAAGTACTTAACAAGCGTATTTCATAAACTTTGTGCTACTATATAACTAATTTAAAAACTTACACAGAGATCCACTGAGATCCACAGAGTTCCACAGAGATCCGATTTCTTGACTCTGTGTAACTCTGTGTATCCTCTGTGTAACTCTGTGTAATTGAAAGTTATCTTTATTGATGTTCTTATTTATAATTAATGGGTGAAGACTTTGTATTTATTAAATATTTTTAAAAGATAGTATCTTGAAATTTACTTCTGCTGAGATTGCCGGGATTATAAAAGGAAGCCTGACAGGTAAGCCTGATCTTGAAGTTACTGACATTGTAACAGACAGCCGGAATTTGAATTTTGCCGAAGGGCTTGCCTTTCTTGCCATCCGCGGTAAAAACCATGACGGGCATAATTTTCTTGGGAACATATATAATAAAGGTATACGTGTTTTCATTGTTGAAAAGCTTCCGGATGATATTGCTGATTTTGACGGAGCAGCGTTTATAACAACAGCAGATTCAGTAATGGCACTGCAGCTCCTGGCGGGACACGTGAGGAGATCATTCAGATCGCCTGTAATTGCAGTTACAGGTAGTGCCGGGAAAACTGTTGTTAAGGAATGGCTTGCCGATGTTCTTGGGCTGGCCCTCCCCGTTGTCCGTAGTCCCAAAAGTTACAACTCCCAGATCGGAGTCCCTCTGTCTGTTCTGAAAATCGATGAAAAGTATAAATACGGGATCTTTGAAGCAGGCATTTCATTTCCCGGTGAAATGGAAAGGCTCAGGGAGGTTATCGATCCCGATATCGGGATTATAACAAATATCGGGGATGCCCACAGTGAGAATTTCGGATCTGTTGAAGCAAAAGCTGCTGAAAAGCTGAAACTTTTTAAGGATTCTTTCATTATAATCTACTGCAGGGATCATAAAATAATTCATGACCTTATTACCCGGCAGAAAAAAACTTCTGAAAAGCTGCTTATTGACTGGTCGGTAAATCGAACTGATGCAGCGGTATTTGTGAAAAAGGCAGCCCTCGGGAACAACTATACCCGGCTTGATATGACCTTCATGAACACGGAATATCATTTTGTGATACCGTTCAATGACAGGGCTTCGGTGGATAATGCTATCACTGTTGCTTCCGTCTGTCTTGGGCTGAGTGTAGATCCTGA
This sequence comes from uncultured Rikenellaceae bacterium, assembly GCA_964637415.1. Taxonomy (GTDB): domain Bacteria; phylum Bacteroidota; class Bacteroidia; order Bacteroidales; family VadinHA17; genus LD21. The sequence goes on along the minus strand of CAZWUB010000025.1, from coordinate 18,442 downwards.
GATTATCAGGAAAGGCCTGGCATCTCTCGTTTCTGTTGCGATGAGGATGGAAATGAAAGCAGGGATCAATAACTGCCAGCTTATTGAGGATTATTATAATTCAGATCCGGGGTCGCTGGGGATGGCTTTGGAATATCTTAAAGCACAGAATAACAGGAAGTCAACTCTTATTCTTTCCGATTTTATTCAGAGTGGAAGGGATGACAAAGAGCTTTACGGGGAAATTGCAGCTCTTGTAAAAAGAAATTCAATCGATAAGTTCATCGGGATCGGACCGTCGCTGTCAGCAAACCGTGCATTGTTCAAAGGAGTGAACAGGTTTTATTATTCCACCGATGAATTTGTTCAGAAATTCTCCCCATCTGATTACCGCGATGAAGTGATCCTCATCAAGGGCGCCAGAAGATTTGAGTTTGAGAAGATCGGGATACTACTCGAACAGCAGGTACATCAGACAGTTCTGGAGGTAAATCTCGATGCCATTTCACATAACCTGAACGTATTCAGGAGGTTTATAAATCCGGGTACCCGCATTATGGCAATGGTCAAGGCTTTTGCCTATGGTGCCGGTCCTGCCGAGATCGCCTCATTGCTCGAATACCAGAGGGTAAGCTATCTGGGCGTGGCCTGTGCTGACGAGGGTGTGGAACTCAGAAATGCCGGAGTTACAATTCCTGTTATGGTAATGAATCCCGATCCTTCAGCCTTCGGTCTGATGATAACATATGACCTTGAACCGGAGATCTATAGCCTTATGTCATTTAAAAGGTTCAGTCAGGTTGCCTCGAAGCATGGTCTGGTAAACTATCCTGTTCATATCAAGATCGATTCGGGGATGCACAGGCTCGGATTCATGCCGGAAGATATCGCGAAGCTGACAGAGGAATTAAGGTCCTGTGAAACGTTGAGGATAGTATCAGTCTTTTCCCATTTTGCCTCGAGCGACGATCAGGAATTTGATAAGTTCACTCACAGACAGGCAGAGGTATTTCTTGAAGCTGCAGAAAAGATCAGGGAAGCAACAGCTTATTCGTTCATAAGGCATATATGCAATTCTTCGGCAATAATCCGTTTTCCTGAATATCATTTCGAAATGGTACGTCCGGGGATAGGTATATATGGTATCGGCGATCCCGGAGATACTTATCTGAAGCCTGCAGGACGTTTCATTACAAGGATATCGCAGATCAAGAGGATACCTGCCGGGGAACCTGTCGGGTATGGATGTAGGGACGTGTCTCAGGAGGACCGTATCATTGCTGTTTTGCCGGCAGGCTATGCCGACGGGCTGAACAGAAAACTTGGAAACAGGAACGGTAGTCTGTATATAAAGAATACAAGGGTTCCCATCATAGGAAATATATGCATGGATCTGTGCATGGCTGATGTAACCGGACTGGATGCACATGAAGGGGATGAGGCTGAAATATTCGGGATGAACATAAGGATCAATGAAATTGCAGATCAATGCCAGACAATTCCTTATGAGATACTTACCTCGATTCCTTCGCGTGTTAAGCGGATATTCTTCAGGGAATGATCAGAAGAGGCTGTTTCAGTATTTCGCAACAATCGGCATTATACGTCCCTGACCGAAAGATTTTGAAGAAATTCTGAGTATGGGTGGTGCCTGGTACCTCTTGAACTCGTTGCTGTTAATCAGCAGGATTACCCTCGACACTATTTCCTTCGTTATTCCCTCTCCTGTTATTCTTTCGGGAGGTTTTTGAAGGTCAATATACTGGTACAGGATAGAATCGAGTATTCTGTATTCGGGAAGGGAGTCAGTATCAAACTGGTTGGGTCTCAGCTCGGCAGAAGGGAGCTTTGTTATTATATTTTCCGGTATAATCTCCTCATTACGGTTTATATAATGAGCCAGTCTGTAAATATCGGTCTTGTAAACATCGCCTATTACTGATATTCCGCCTGCCATATCGCCGTACATCGTTCCGTAACCGACAGCCGCTTCGCTTTTATTTGATGTATTCAGTAATATGCAGCCGAATTTATTCGCGACTGCCATCAGGAGAACAGCCCTGACCCTTGCCTGGATGTTTTCTTCAGTCACATCAAATGTCTTACCTTCAAAAAGAGGAGCAAGCTCTTCCTCAAATGCTTTAAATGGTTTTTCAATACTGATAATGTCGTAACTGATGTCAAGCTTTTTTGCCAGCAGAACTGAATCTGAGACTGAATGTCCGGATGAATATCTCGATGGCATCAGCAATGCTCTGACATTCTTGTTCCCCAGAGCATCTGAAGCCAGACAAAGGACAATTGCCGAATCGATCCCTCCCGAAAGACCCAGAACGGCTTTTTGAATTCCTGTTTTCACAAAGTAATCCCTTATGCCTGTTATAAGGGCTTTATGAATTAGTTCTACAGGATCATAAGTCTTTTGTTTCCGGGGACAGGAGAAAATCTCTTCGTAGGTGAATGTTCTCACTTCTTCCTCAAAGAAAGGAAGTCTATCGCATATTTCTCCCCTGCCGTTAATTATCATCGAAGCTCCGTCAAATATCAGTTCGGTATTTGCTCCCGTCTGGTTTGAACTGATAAGCGGTATTCCGTGCTTTGCTGCCTTCTTCGTGAATACTGAGGTTTTACCATCTATCCTGGTATGTGAAAATGGAGAGGCAGAAATGTTGATTATAAAATCAGGATCCTGCTTTGCAAGTTCATCCATCGGAGAAACAGTGTATAATCTTTTCTTCTCGAATTCATTGTCAAACGGCTGCTCATCCCATATATCCTCGCAAATTGTTATTGCTATCCTGTATCCTTTGAAATTAAAAACCCTGAAATTCCTGTCAGGCTGGAAGTATCTGTATTCGTCAAAAATATCATATGTAGGGAGAAGCGCTTTATTTGCTGAAAAGATTATTTTCCCCTCTGACAGGACCAGTGCTGAGTTGAAAAGCTTTTTCCCTTCGGGATTTTTATTTATAACGGGAGATCCGACAATTGCTGTGATCCCCGTACATTCCCTTGCTATTTCATCAACTGTACGGTTACATTTTTCCACGAAATCATACCTGTCGAGCAGGTCATAGGGGGGATAACCCGGTACAGAAAGCTCTGAAAAGATTATAAGATCTGAACTTTCATTTTTAGCTTTCCTGATTGCATTGCATATCTTTTCCTTATTAGCTTCGAAGTTACCTATATTGTAATTGAGCTGTGCGACCGAAAATCTCATATAACCTTTTCAGAAGTTGATTCCCAGCCGGAAAGATAGCAATTTATGGGATACAAAGTCCCAGGGTTGGTCACTATTATCTTTTGTGATATCGAAGAAGTTGTTGTCGAAGTCTATACCTAAAACAGCAGAAGTATTTCCGGCAATTGGGTATGCAATCCCTGCCATTAAGTGGTATGAAAGGTTAAATGTCTTAAGTTCCGGTAAAGCATTACTCCCTTTTATATTCAGGGAAGGGATATCTGCCCGGCCACCGATAACTATTTTCGGATCGAGCCCTAAATCCACAAAAAGTGAACCGTAACCTGTTTCGCTGGTCTCAAGCTTTAATCCCAGCGGGACAGAAAGATATTTTATCCTGTAAATAATTGCTTCATCGGGACCGACAGTGAGAATTTCTCTTTTATAGTTCCTTATTTCAAAATATGTGATTTCATTGCTTATAAGCCTTCCACCAGCTTCAATAATATTTATACCTGATGAAATTGAATAGTTTGGGCCGATATATCTGTTATATGATATTCCGAAATTATACCCGGGAATGGCACCGTCGTTCCTGATATTATAATTGTCGGTTGTAAACCAGCTTATTATCGGATCGAAATGAATTCCTAAAGATATAACTGCAGGTGGCCCGTAAGGTATCCAGGGAACGCGGTAGCCGGGCTGGGCCCAAACTCCTGAATAAATGAAGAACATTGTAATCAGAGTTATTACCTTTGTTCTGATTCTGAATGTATTTTTATGGATCATTGTCGTTTCCTTAATAAAATTGCAGAAAAATAATCCAGATTACTTTTTTGTTTTATTATCAGATATATTATAAAACGTATCTGTGAACTTTCTATTTGATGGTTTAACAAATATTGAGCCATTTTTAAGACAGGCACTAATTAGCTATATAGTAGCAGAAAAATACTATTTTCGTTTTTTAAAAAACTAATATGAAGGAAGGTTTTAAACTATCGATTTTCGTTTTACTCTGTCTGATTATTACTTCAGGTTGTAAAAGAAATCATTATAAGATCAATACTTCGTCGATACAGGCAGACATTACTATTAAAAGGCTTGAAAAGTCACTCTTTGAATCAGATCCTGCCCAACTGCCGGCAAGTCTGCCGGAACTGAGAAAGGAATACGGAGATTTCCTTCAGTTGTTCAGTTACGTGATCAATGCAGGGAATATTAATGATACTGTTTTTCCGCGCATCCTTGTGAATTTTGTAACCGATAAAGTCAATTATGAGGTATATGAAAAAGTAATTCAGCTATACCCGTCAATGGAGCCCTGCGAGGAAGAGCTTGAAGAGGCTTTCAGACATTATCTGTATTACTTCCCTGAAAAGCAGATTCCCTCAGTTGTAACCTGCATTACCGGATTCAATAACAGTATTATTACAGGTGAGTCAGTAATTGGTATTGGTCTGGACAGATATCTGGGCCGGGGCAGTGAATATTATCCGATGCTTGAGATATACAATTATATGGCTGCAAAGATGAATCCTTATAACATTGTTCCCGACTGCATTTATGGATGGGGTGCTTCGGAATGGGATTATGAGCTTATTGATTATGCTGATGATAATGTACTGACAACAATTTTGCATGAAGGCAAACTGAAATATTTTGAAAAATGCATGCTTCCTGAACTGAATGATACAATACTTTTTGGCTTTACTGCCGATCAGATGAAGTTTTGCAGGAACAATGAACGTCAGATGTGGCAATATCTAATCGAATATGATCTGCTGTTCAGCACTGATCAGTTCGTTATCCGTAAGCTTACCGGAAATGCCCCGTTCACAAGCTATTTCACAAATGAATCTCCGGGAATGGCCGCGATCTGGATCGGATTCAGGATAGTCGAGTCATGTATGATTAATAACAGGGATATGACTCTTTCTGAACTGATGGGAACAAAGGATATTCAGGGTATTCTGGAGAAGGCTAAGTATGATCCGGAATAAAAATAAAAAGGGCTGTATTTCTACAGCCCCAACATTTTAAAAAATTGCAAAACTTATTCTGCAGGATGAATAGCCTCGACCGGGCAAACATCCGCACATGCACCACAATCGGTACATAGATCCGGATTTATTTTATAGATGTCGCCCTCGGAGATAGCCTCAACAGGACATTCATCAATACAAGTTCCGCAAGCGGTGCAATCTTCACTGATTTTGTAAGCCATTTCTATCTTCTTTAGTTAAATTGATTACTTTGATCTGCCAAATGTATCCAAAAATTATTAATTAAAAAATATCATATAACATATACAATTAGCATGCCATTTATTAATACCGACCCAACCTTCCTCCGGGTCGAAGGGGTGCCGGCTTTTCCCCCTGGGGGAAACGGGAAAGGGGGTAAACTTTGAATTGTAAATAGAGTTCTTAGGTACTGTTATTAGAAATCGAGACTGAATGATAAATAAAATATCCTTGGCAAAATATAATTGTTCTCAATACCCCATGCCCAGTCGGCCCTGACGAAATATCCCATAAGCTGGGCTCTTAATCCGGCGCCGAAACCGGCCACTATCGGTTCCCTGTTTGAATCGAGAGTCACCTTCACCGACCCGCTTTCAATAATTTCATTGTCCCAGGCATTTTGTCCCGACCATGGAGAACTGCCAACCCATGCTGAACCAATATCTCCGAACCCGACAACCTGCAGGCTGTTAAGGAAATTAGACTTCAGGGGATGGCCGGCAATATATCTTACAAACGGCCATCGTATCTCACTGTTTATCAGCGCGAAGCTCGTGCCGTTGCGTATATTCTGGGTAAATCCTCTCATATTTGTCGCAAGAGCCTGGAATCCGTAATTCATATTCGGATTGACCGGTATCGACTGGTCAAACATTCCCGATCTGTTAAAAAGATTACCCATCCAGTTATCAACCCCTCCAAGATAATAGACAAGCCTTGTCGGTCCGTAGGATGTGCTCGCGGCAAAACGGTTGGCCCAGATAAGCTCCCTGTGTATCCTTATGTACTTCCTGAAATCCAAACCCACAACGATCATGTCGGATTTTCCATAATTCAGCTCTTTGTAGTATTCCCCGAATACCTTGAACCTTGTACCGTAATATATGTTAACAGCCCTTTTTCGGGTGTTGTCATAGATGACCTCTCCTTTAAGGTTTGCCCAGTGACGTGATATATTTTTACTGTTCAGGGCTGCGATCATATTGTCGGAATATAGCATAACATGCCGGTCATTCCTGTAGGCTATTGTACCCTTCAGTGCAAGGACAGGAGTGAAAGGCTTTGAAAGGGTCAGATATATATTATGAGTGTGAGACTTAAAATAGCTTGAATCATTCGAACTGAAGAATCCCTGCCGGTGGAAGATAAACTGCTTGTCGAACTTGCCTTTTAAGTTTTCGACACTTACGAGATATTCATTGCTGTCAAAATTTCCTGAGAACCTGAAACCTCCGGTAATCCGGTAGTTTTCAAACAGGTCAATGACACCGAAGCGCGAGAGCAGATTAATTCCGGGATTATAATATGGAGCCCCGCCGCTGTAAACCTGGTAAGTATTGTTAAGGAAGCTGAAATCGATCTGATTAGATATATAATTATTGTAAAAAGCTGTCTGATAGATCCTTATTACCGGCAGTTCGAGTGTGCCTGTATCAAGATCTATATCCATATAGTCTTTCCGCCAGAGCTGATCGTAATAATTCTGCTTTTCTTTCTCAAAAATATAATGGCTTATATCAATCGGTTCATTTTGAATATAATATTCATAAAGAGGTTTTGTAAGGGTATCTCTTCTCCTTTTATCCTCGGCAACAAGCCATTGCCTTATCTGTTCAATGCTGTCAGCCTTATGAAGCAGGAGTGATTTCTCTTTTCTGAAGTTGCTGGGGGGCATTTCATCTTCAGGAATTGCTCCTGTTTCAGAGGTTTTTCCCCTCCGCATCATATATCTTCCTTTATTGAAGATTATCTCTCCATAAGTGTCTGAAGCATTTGCAAGTGAATGGTTTAAAATATTCCGGTCGTAATTCGTCACAGGTGCTGAATTTATGAAATACCTGTAATGTGTGGTTGTATCTATATAGCTGATGGCACTGTCGAATTCTGCAGTATAGCGGTTCAATGTTCCATCGGCATCACCGATATATGTGAATTTGTTCCTGATCGTGCCCGATGGAGAAAATCTTTCAACATACTGCCCTTCGGAAAGCCTGGTAAGAATGTTGTTTCTCTGTGACAGGTTATATGTGAAAAGGTCAAAGGTGCCGTTAACCTTTTCATAGGGGTCCGCAGTATTCGAAAGGGTGTCGGAAAGTCTGTTTGATGAGAAAACAATAATGTCTTCCGCCCCTGCAAGGAAAGAAGGATGGAGGTCATCGGCAATATCTCTTGTTATCTGTTCATTTGTTCCGGAAGCTATTGTATGAACATAAAGGTCAGTAAGACCATCCTTGACTCCGGATAAAATTAGTCTGGAACCTTCGGGGGAATATGAAAAATCGAGGATCTTGTCGAAATAAAGCAATAACCGGCTCTCGGTTCTTTTCTCATCAGTACTGTAAAGGTAGATAGACATACCGGATTTTTCTTCATTAATATATGTAAGTATTTTACTTCCCGGATGCCAGGCAAGTACAGGATAGGTGTTATCTGTTATATGTTCATATTTCGGTTCTCTTCTGAATATCACTTTGACCTTGCCACTTGACTGGTCGTACAGATGAATCTTCTTCCTTCCCCATATATTTGTCACATAAGCTATATAATTACCATCGGGGCTCACTTTTACCTGCTGGTATATCTGATCTTTTTTTGATCTTGCAATTACATTATTATCATATCCCGGTTGTCCGTTATCTCCTGAATACTCATTACTGTAGAATTCTTTCCATTCTTTCAGGAGTTCCTTTATATCCTTTCCGATAACATAAAGGAATCCGTCTTCAATATTCTTATAGACTTTTGTAAGATATATAATATTTGGTATCAGGGCATCGCCATATACTTTACCTATAAATCTCCAGAACGACTGTCCTGCATATTCAGCATCGTCATATTCAAGATGGTTTAAATTTTTGTACCTGGCTGACAACATGCCATCCTTTACCCTGTTCTCAGTCTCATTATCCCATCCGAATGATACATAATTTGTAAGGCCTTTGATATACCATTCCGGGATAGTAATAACAGATGAACTGTTTATTCTGTCTCTCAGATCGGCATCATAGAGCATTTCATTTATGATCACCCTTGTTATTGCTGCTCCGATCTGTTTCTGATAAGCAACATGGTCACCTTCATAATACAGCAACACCTTATTCTCGATTATCCTGCTGAATCCTCCGGTATTGTAGCTGTCTTCACCGCTTGTCTCCAATCCGATATTGGTTTGCTTGTATTCATTATTTTTATTATGAATGATGAAGATGAGCCTTTTCTCAAGAGTATAATCAAAGAAATCTTCTATCTCTTCGAGTTTTTTGATACCGTAATATGCTGTGTACTGAGCAAGTTCACGGCCGTATTCATTGAAATAGCAGTCAAAATCCTCAAATCTGTAGAAAGACCAGTAATAATCGTAATACTGAACCTTGTTTTTACCGAATGTCATCTGGTGTCCATTGTAGAACTGACCGCCTGCAGTCAGCCACGAAAGACATGCTATTGATATGATTATCAGTCTTCGGACACTCCTCATTATCTGATCCTTTATGACAAAAACCGGGCTAATATCAGCAAATATTGTTCCAAACAAAGCGGTTTCTGCAGCAAAACTAATGATATTATGGTTTAAAATATCTAAAAAGATTAAAGTTTATTAATTTTGTCACATAATATGCCAAAAAGCATTGCGGCCTGATTTTTGTACACAATGATGCAACCAAATCGCTGCCGTGGCAGTTATAATAAAAACCGTAATCTGGTGTTAAATATTATATTGTCTTAAACAATAATTTGTAATATGAAAAAAGTCTGTCTGATTATTTCAACATTTGCATTAAGTGTTACCATTATGGCTCAGCCTGTAATGAAGCTTTCCAAAACCGATCATAATTTCGGGACATTCAAAGAGGAAGCCGGCCGTCAGTCCTATGACATACAGGTGACCAACAGCGGGACTTCACCGCTTGTTATTCAGAATATTATTACTTCATGTGGCTGCACCACACCGGAGTGGAGCAAACAGCCCATTCCTCCGGGAGGGAATGGTGTAATTAAAGCTATTTATGATCCCCAGAACCGTCCGGGTGCATTTAACAAAACTCTTTCGGTTTATACCAATTCCAAACCGGAAGTTGTCGTAATCACCATCAGGGGTGAAGTTATTCCCCGTGAAAAGACACTTGAGGAACTATATATTTTCCCTGTCGGTTCGGTGAGGTTTGAAAGTAACCATCTTGCTTTCACCAATGTAAAGAAAACAGATAAAAAGATCAGGGTCATGCAGGTCATTAACCCTTCAAAGGAAGCTGTTAAGATTGAATTTGAAAACCTTCCTCCGCATCTCTCTCTCAGAGCCAATCCGGAAACTCTGAAACCGGGACAGAAAGGTCTTATTGAAGGAACTTATGATGCCACAAAGAATAACAGCTGGGGAAATGTAAGCGATATGGTAAGAGTAAAACTCAACGGGGTTTCTCAGCAGAATGTTTTTTATTATATCTCGGCAAATCTTGTTGAAGATTTTTCATCTCTTTCCAGAGCCGACCTTGAAAATGCACCTGTCTTTAAACTGGCATCCACAACAGTTGACCTTGGCAAGATGCCGGGATCGACTGCAAAGGATGTTGAATTCAAATTTACAAACGCAGGCAAACGCGACCTTGTAATAAGGCATGTCAGATCTACCTGTGGATGTACGGCTATTCAGCAGGGCACACAGGGAGCCGGTATTAAGCCGGGCCAATCGAGTTCGATAAAGGCAACATTTAATTCCGGAGGTTATAAGGGAAGGGTTACCAAAGCTATATATGTCTATACAAATGATCCGAAGAACTCTGAGGTAGTCCTGATGCTCAATGCTAATGTTGAGCCGACTGCCCAGAAGTAATATGACAGAAAATAAAAAACCGGGGGACCATCTTAGTGTCAGGGAAGTAATTGATCAACCCCCGAGTGTTAACCCCTTGGTTTTCACCGGGAAAAAGAAAAAGAAAAAAAAGTATTCCGAAGAAGAGTACTTATCTGGTATTCTCGGGGGTAACCGTACTATTCTGAGCCAGGCAATAACACTTGCCGAGAGTTCTCTGCCGGATCATTCCGAAATGATACAGGCCATAATTGAAAGGTGCCTGCCTTACAGCGGGAAATCGGTCAGGATAGGTATTACCGGTGTTCCCGGGGCAGGGAAAAGTACATTTATTGAAGCTTTTGGTCTTAATATCTGTGAATCTGGTCGTAAAGCGGCCGTCCTGGCCATCGACCCCAGCAGCGGTAAAACAAAGGGCAGCATCCTCGGGGATAAAACGAGGATGGAAAAGCTCAGCATACATCCCCGGGCCTTTATTCGACCATCACCGGCAGCAGGTACTCCGGGTGGTGTGGCCCGTAAGACAAGAGAATCAATTATACTTTGTGAAGCTGCAGGATTTGATACAATACTTGTTGAAACAGTCGGCGTAGGTCAGTCAGAAACCGCCGTTCATTCGATGGTCGATTTTTTCCTCCTTCTGATGCTTGCAGGAGCAGGAGATGAACTGCAGGGGATCAAAAGAGGTATTATTGAAATGGCAGATGCAATTGCAATTACAAAAGCTGACGGGACCAACAGGATACATGCCGCTAACGCACGAGTCTTATACAGCAATGCTCTGTCCCTTTTCCCGGCCCAGCCTTCAGGATGGAAACCGGAAGTTTTAACATGTTCAGCCTTTGAAAAATCAGGGATAAAGGAACTATGGGATCTGATCACCGGATATGTTACATTCACCCTTAAGAACGGTTATTTTGAAGAAAGGAGGAAACAGCAGTCTGTAATAAGGATGAATGATGCTATAAGAGATCACCTTAACACTTCCTTTTATAACGACAAAGATGTAAAAGCGATGATACCTGTTCTTGAACAACAGCTTTATGATGGCAGGATCACTTCCTACAAGGCAGCTATTGCCCTTATTGATAAATACAATAAGAAATAAGACCGGAAGACAATAATTAGTATCTTTGCCCGGTTTTTAAAATTGAAAATCCGATATAAATTATTAAAATGAAAAGAATCTTCTATTTATTTGTTCTGGCAGCTTTTCTTTTTGCCTGTAATTCTGAACCCCGTTTTGTTATAAAAGGGAAAGTCTCCGACTCAGACAGTGTAACATTTTTGCTTCAGAAAAGAGAAGCAGGAAAAATAGTAACTCTTGATTCAGCTGTTGTAAAAAACGGATCATTTAAAATGACAGGGAAGGTTGAATATCCCGATCTGGTACAGCTTGTGGCATTGAATACGCCTTACCGGACCTCTTTCTATATCGAGAACTCCGATATCACAGTAACCGGGAAACTCGATTCACTTTTCAATGCAAAGGTCACCGGCTCAAAAACACAGGATGAGTATAATTCACTTATTGAATCCACCAGGCCATTAAGTGAAAAATACTCCGGACTGGTGCAGGAATACCAGGCAGCCAGGCAGGTTAATGATACGGCTAAAATGTCGCAGATTGAGAGAGCTGCCGATGATATCAGCAAACAGATGTCAGCTACCCAGAAGGAATTCATAAAGAATAATCCTTCATCTTTCGTTACTCCTTCAATACTTAGAAGTCTCAGTTATGAAATGGAAGCCGGAGAAATTGAAACGGTACTGAATGCAATGGATACAAGTGTTTCAAAAATACCTGTTGTTCAGGAACTGAAGGTAAGAGTTGAGGCTATGAAAAAAGTTGCTATAGGTCAGAAGGCACCGGATTTCACCCTGAATGATGTTAATGGTAATCCTGTTTCATTATCCTCAAAAATCGGATCAAAGCTTCTGCTGGTTGATTTCTGGGCTGCCTGGTGCGGACCATGCCGCCAGGAAAACCCGAATGTTGTTAAGGTTTATAACGAATTTAAAAACAGGGGATTTGATGTATTCGGCGTATCACTCGATCAGTCAAAAGACGACTGGGTGAAGGCAATTGCTGATGACAAGCTTACCTGGACACATGTTTCGGATCTTAAATACTGGAACAGCGACGCAGCAAAGTTATATGCAGTCAATTCTATTCCTGCTAATTTCCTTCTCGACGAAACAGGAACTATAATTGGCCGTAACCTCAGAGCTGAAGACCTCAGGAATAAGGTCAGGGAGCTTTTAAGTAACTAATATATCAGGCCGTTGGCTGAAGGCCAACGGCAAATTAATATACAGGTGGCTGTTATTTATTAATTTCCTCCAGTATAAATCCTGTTCCCCGTACGGTCCGGATATCAATATTTTTGTCTTCCGAAATATATTTCCGGAGCCGGCTGATGAATACATCCATGCTTCTTCCAAGGAAATAATCATCTTCCCCCCATATTTCATTAAGGATATCTTCCCTTGCAAGCATCTTGTTCTTATTTATTATGAAATATCTAAGCAACTGTGCCTCCTTCAGGGTAAGCTTTTCTGTAGTATTTCCGCATACCAGTTCAAGGGTATTGAACTTCAGTATCGTGTCGGATATCCTGAATTCATCTGTTGATGAGGAATAGACACGTTTAAGGATATTATTGATCCTGAGGATCAGCACTTCGGGGTCGAAGGGTTTTGTGATATAATCGTCTGCACCGATCTTCAGTCCGCGAACTATATCCTCCTTCAGACTTTTTGCGGTGAGGTATATAAGCGGAACATCGGGCTCTGCTTCCTTGATCTTCTCTCCAAGTGTAAACCCGTCCATTTCCGGCATCATTACATCAAGAACGCAAATGTCTGGCTTATCGCTTTTAAATGATTCCCATGCCTCCTTCCCATCCCTGGCAAGGTTGACATCAAAGCCGCTGATTGTAACATACTGTGCCAAGATATTTCCAAAATCCCTGTCATCTTCTGCTAATAAAACTTTCATCTCTAAAATAAGTTAATATGGAAGTGTTACTGTAAATATACTACCTTTTCCCGGTTTACTGTTTACTGAAACATCTCCGCCATGAGCTTCAGCAATTTTCCTGACATAATAAAGACCGAGGCCCAGTCCTTTATATTTATGAATATTCCCCGATGAAGCACGATAGAATTTGTCGAAAATATGCTTCTGGTCTGTCCGGCTTATCCCAATGCCGTTATCTGCCACACTGATGAATATCTTATTATCGGCAGTATATCCTTCAACATTGATAACAGCTTCCTTGTCGGAATATTTCACCGCATTTGAAAGAAGATTATTGATCATTGTGGTGAAATAGATCATGTCAAGATCAGCTTCAATTCCGTTGAAATTATATTTCTCGCTCAGTGAAGCGCTGTTTCCGGGTCCCACTTTAAAACTGCTGACAATGTCATTCATGAGTTCCTCAATTTTGACTTTCTTTTTATCAAGTTGGAATTCAGTTCTTTCCCACATCGATATTTCGAGGATCATGTTAATGAGCTGGTTCAGATGAATACTCTGTTTTCCGATCATTTTAGCCGTCTCAAGCACTTTTTTTTCATCTGAGCTGATCCTTTGCATTTCGAGGGTTTTGCCTGCCACTGTAATTGTTGCAAGTGGTGTTTTCAGCTCATGTGTCATGTTATTTATAAAATCGGTCTTGAGATTCGATAATCTTCTTTCTTCCATCAGGTTACTGTAAGTGATGCGGAAAAGGATCACAACTACAAGTAAACTGAAAATGCTCATTAGCAGCGAAGCAGACGAGGCCCTCAGTACCATCATGCGTTTATCGGAGAAGTCGATATAGTACTCGAAGAACATTAAATAATAGTTATCCTCGAGGCGCCGTCGTTCAACGAGAATATTAGATGTTCTTGTATCAACCTCATCAGGCAGGGCAGGAGATATCCCGGTCAACGGACCCAGTCCTGAACCTCTCTGGTCAGGCGGTCTTCGCATCGTAAAGAATTCATTCTGGTATATTGGAAATGTATCAACTCCTATTATCTCGAGATGAACGATCTCGATCCTGTGATTGAATTCTTTATCAACACCCATCCTTTCAAAATATGCAGAAAGGTAGACCGACAGATCCTGCTCCTTGTTAAGTACCATTGTGAAATACTCCATGATCTCCTTCTTCTTTTCTTCAAGGATCTTTTCATCAGTTATTCCGGGCAGTTCCTTCGAAATTTTCTCCGAATAGTTGTCAAGGATAAACCGGACAGTATCGTAAACATCTATTGACTGCTGACGGCGTAGTGTTGAAACAGCTTCCTGTGAAAGCAGCCTGTACCTGAGGTCGAGCATTTCATAATTCTGCTTCAATATCCCCCTTATTATTATTATCTGGGCTATTATCAGTATGGCTATGGCAGCTACACCAAGTAACAGGATTGTATTCCTCTTTTTCATTTTAACCGCTTTACTTATCAAAAGTATTGATTTTTTATCAAAACCCGGGGCCTCAGGGCCAAACATTAACCCGGCGTTAACGCTGTATTAACAATAGACGTGCTATTACGGTACTATCTTTGATTAAACAATTATTAAAAAGGCAGTCATGAAAAAGTATGGATTAATATTAAGTATTGTTTTCCTCGCATTAGTTTTACCCTTCGGGCAGGCAGTTGCACAGGAGAAGACAAAGGAGGAAAAGGAGAAAGAGCTTCAGGAAGCTATCAACGAGCAGAAAAAGGCCATGATAGAGAGACAGAAAGCTGAAAAAGATGCTCAGGCGGAAGCCTGGGCGGAAATGGACAAGGCCAGGATCATTCAGAGGGAAGCTGTTGACAGAGCAATGGAAAGGGTACGGGATAATGTCGGTGAAATAGATGATCCCGATTTTCAGCGTGTAATACGTGAGTACAGGGATCAGGCGAGATCGTGGACACCCGGAGAACCATTTGTCCTTACACCTGATATGGGTAATTTCAATTATCATTTTTCAAATGGTAACGCAGAGCGGACCACCTGGGATTTCTCAAAATCGATCAAAGAATCATCATTTAACAGGGACTATGTTTTTGATGTTGAGCCAACGGCAAAATCAGTCGTAATGTCTGTCAGTGGCGACTGTAAGGATGGTGAGATAAAAATAAGGATCATAATGCCGGGAGGCAAAACATTTTCAGAAGTAGTTATCGATGAATACGGGAATCTTAACTGGAGAAAATCCCTTACTATCACTGAAACTGAAAATCAGGACAAAACAGGGGCATGGAAGTTCGAGATAAAAGCTTCAAAAGCAACAGGTTATTTTAAGATATTCTTCCAGGCCAGCTAAAGCCGCTTTCATTCTGTTTGTGCTGTAGCCCTGCCTCCTTTGACACTTTCGACCTTAACAGTAAATTTTGTTCCTCCTTTAACTATCCATTTCAGGTCTATCTTCTGATAACCGGATATATTTACCACTTCCATTTTCTGAGGATTCTTTTTCTGTTCGGTTGTTATGTTAAGATCGGCATTTTCGACTATCATACCAGCAATAACTGTTCCTCCTTCGAGCATCACATAATCGGGAGGATCTATTTTATACCTGAGGTTTGTTGCTGAATGGGTGGGGATCATTCTCCGGTTCACAACAGAAGCGCTTACCTCTTTCAGTCCTCCGTTTAATTTATTTACTTTAACATTTATTATTTCCAGCTTTGGTGACTGGTAAGAATTATAGATGCAGAAAGCGGCATTGCGGTGGGCATCTGTTTCGAGAATGAATCCGGGGTGAAGTCTTCCGAACATTTTACTGAACCCGCCCAGTTCCACTTCCCCGTAAACAGGGTGGTTTATTTTCTGCCAGGGAATGAATGAATCCCCGAATAAAAGCAGTTTGTCAAATTCGTACGGATCTGTTTTTGTTGTATCATAAAACATAAGAAAGCTGTTCCATAACTCATTCGAAAAGACAAAGCATCCCATTGCACCGTGCCACCAGTCGATTTCGCCCCCGTAAACTGTATACATATCCTTCCATATTGTAAGGAGATCATACCCCGGGATCATCAGCTCACCTTTTTTCCCGATGGCATCTATTACAGCGTCATCGGAACGGCTGTAAGCTTCTGCACCGCCACCCTCGATTGACGGGCCCCTGAGTATCATTCCCCCTGCATTGTGAAATGACTGGGCTCCTGTAATATTTCTGTGTTTTGTTACAAAATCACGGACAGCAGCATTCTCAGGCTGCGAAAACGGATATTTGTGAGCCCCGCTCTGAACATAATTTGGTTCCCAGTTAAATCCCCAGTCACGGTTACCATCATAACCGCCCGGTCCGTCTTCGTTGATCTGGCCGTCGCCGTCATTATCAATTCCTTCCATGCCCAGGATCTCATATTCTCCTTTTTCACCGGGCTCGACCCGTATCATCCGGCGCGGATCTTTCGGATCTGTAAGATATGCGCCATCAGGATTCTTCCTCCTCAGCTGACTTATGTTCTTATCGCCGTTCATATCATCTGTACCATCCTCATCGAAGGCACCGTCACGGTCATTATCGTAAGGCATAAGTCCCGACCTTGGCGGTACCCCTACATTTGCAAAATAGTCACGGGCATCGGGGTTTATCGTAGGTGCAATATAGAATGTCTTGTCTTTAAGCAGCTCATTTATAAAGCTATTCCCTTCATACATCTCGCAAAGGTACCAAGCTGTATACATTGCCATTTCTGTTCCCTGAAGTTCAATTGAATGGACGTTCCCGTCAATCCAGAACCCCGGCTTATGGTCGGGATTCCCGCTTTTCTTATCTGTAATTGTCAATACGTGGATTTCACGCCCCTGGTATGATTTCCCGGCTGAACTGAGAGTAACAAGATCCGGATAAGCTGCTGCAAGCTTTTTGCAGAAATCTGTTACTCCGGCATAAGTATGGTACTTGTTCCAGGAAACCTGAACTTTAGGATTTGACGGTGATCCGGCTGCATCAAAGAAAAGTTTTTCTTCCTGTGAGTAGAGATTACCGGAGATAAGAATGAAGAGTGTCAGGAATATTGTGTTTAAAGCTAACTTGTTCATAATTTATTGAATAAATGTTGAAGTAATTATTTCAGTTCGGCAGATGTAGTTATAGTACCTGTATTCGCTGCTCCGGCACTTATCTTAACTTTACCTTTGCCCATAATGAGCCAGCTGAATTCTGCTGATTCCCCTCCTTCGAGCCGTTGTATCCTCTGAACTTTCTGTCCGCTGAGGAATTGCTGGTTTGAACCCGTTTCAAGGCTGATCCTCATAATTCTTGTCCAGATATTCCTTTCTCCCACTGCTGCACATGTTGCAAAGATTCCGCTGTTGCGGACCTTAAGGGATAACCTGTAAATATTTTCACCCTGATCCTCTGTAAGAATATCGAGGAATTCAAGCTGCGGGTGCATACGTGCAATTTCAGTAATGAACCTTGTATTGACTGTAATAAGGTCATTGAGCTCTTCCGCAGGGGGATTTAAGGTTGCAAATGGTATTATACCTCCTGCTTCTACTTTCTTACCGGGGAAATCAGGATGTTTGATTTCAGTCCATGGTACAAAAACATTTTCAATTTTATTTTCGTTTGCAAATTTCAGGAAAGCCACGTCGGGATTTTTTTCCTTTTCGGCACTTATCCACCATGCCGGTGTACTGAAACTGTAGCGGCCGTAATGGTAATATGCCCACTCCATGAAATTACCCGGAGATGATTTTGATACAGGAGAGCCTTTTACACCTGTTATTTCGCGGTATTTATCAGCCACCAGCTTTATTATTGTCTCATCCGCCTTAACTACGCTTGTAATTTTCCTGTTCTGCCCCATCATCATGCGCATGGAGCCTGCTCCCGGAGCCCCCTGCATAGGAAATGACCCTGATGAAGGAGGGAATGAGGAAGGCTGAGCCTGTCCTGCTCCCGGAGTCGTTCCTCCGCCGGGCCTTTCAGATCCTGGCCTTGGCTGCTGGCCCAGGTTATCCTGGGGGCCGAAAGCAAAGGTTGCATAAATATTATAGTGATCATACAGAAAGTCGATAACGGCCTTGCTTTCAGGTTCCGACACCGGGTGGGATCCTGATCCGGTTCCGAACTCTTCATAGTTATATGTAAGGTTCCTGTTGAAGTTTACTCCGCCAGGACCATCTTCATTAAATTTACCGTCTTTATCATTGTCGATGCCTTCGGAATATATCATATATGAACCCGTTTCTCCCTTTGAGAGATCCGCTTC